>NZ_JBXWRL010000003.1:0-275544 GCF_059612885.1 Ruegeria sp. YKSD179
ACCGCCCGGACAGCACCGAAATGTTTCTGGATGTTGCGCAGGGAAAGCAGTGTCATTGCCCCGGAAGCCCCCCGCGGTTGAGCCGTTGCGAAAGAGCCAGCGCGATGACCGAGACCGCCATCACGATAGTCGCCAGCGCGTTGATCTCGGGCGTCACGCCGAACCGGATCATCGCGAAGATCTGCATCGGCAGTGTGATGGAATCGCGCCCTGCCCCGGCGGTGAAAAAGGCGATGATGAATTCATCGACCGAGAGCGTGAAGGCCAGAAGCGCGCCCGCAATGATTGCGGGCAGCATCACCGGCAACACGATCCGCCAGAGCGTCACCGGTGTCGAGGCGCCAAGATCGGTCGAGGCCTCGACCACTGACCAGTCGAAGGTTTTCAGCCGTGCGCGGACCACCGAACAGACGAAGGCCAGGTTGAAGACCACGTGACTCAGGATCACCGTATGCAGGCCCAGCGTCACGTCGAGCAGCGAGAAGAAACTGAGGAGCGCGATCGCCAGCACGATATCGGGGATGATCATCGGGGCAAAGATGATGGTTTCGATGAACCGGCCTTTGCGACGGCGGATCTCGACCCCGATGGCCAGCAATGTGCCAAGGATGGTGGCCAGCACGGTAGAGACCAGCGCGACGATGAGCGTGTTGAACGCGGCCCCCATCACGTCGCTGTTGCGCAGAAGCTCGCCATACCATTTGGTGGAAAATCCCGTCCAGGCGGTGGGCAACCCGCCCTTGTTGAATGACAGCCCCACCAGCACTGAGATCGGGATATAGAGAAACGCGAATACCGCCGACAGGATCATCAGCATGAGGCGGGGATTGGCTTGAGCGCGCATCACGTTGCCTCCGGACGGGCGCACGAGGCGCGCTCGGTGGCGAAAGTCTGCAGTGTCAGAAGCCCCATCATGATCGCAATCAGGAACATGGACAGCGCTGCGCCGAAGGGCCAGTCATTGGCGGTGAGGAACTGGGCATAGACCAGATTGCCGATCATCTGGAACTGTCCGCCGCCCAAGAGCGCGGGCGTCACGAAGTTGCCGATCGACAGCACGAAGACAAAGACGAACCCAGTGGCCACGCCCGGAAAGGTCATCGGCAGGGTCACTCGCCGGAAGGTTGTCCAGCCCGACCCACCCAGATCGCGCGAGGCCTCGGCAATCTCGGGGTTGAGGCGCGACAGGGGCGCGTAGCAGGCCAGGATCACGAAGGGCAGGTAATTGTAAACGAGGCCGACAACCACGGCGCTTTCGGTATAGAGCAGCTTGGGCAATTCACCGTCATAGCCCAGCCAATGCGCCATCGAAGCGATCAGGCCTTCGCGGTTCAAGAGCACGATCCAGGCATAGGTGCGCACCAGGTAGTTCGACCAGAAGGGCAGGACCGCGAAAAAGAGCAGCACCGGCTGGCGCCGGGCAGGCGCGGCGGCAATCGCATAGGCGGCGGCATAGCCGACGATGACGGCGATCAGGGCCGACAGGCCCGCGATGCCTGCGGATTTCAAGAAGATGCCCGCATAAAGCGGATCAAAGACCAATGCGATGTTTTCCAGCGTGAAGGTGTATTCGATACCGCCATAGATACCGCGCCGAAAGAAGGCCAGCGCCAGGATCAGGAGGCACGGCACCACCATGAACGCGGTCAGCCAGGCCAGCGCCGGCGACATTAGGTAAAGGGGTTTGCGGTCGGTCATCGGATGTTCCGGGTCCTGCCGCGCGGGCGGCAAATGCTGGCCTTCAGGGATCAGGGCGGGGGCCCGGCCCGGTCATCGTGACGTGCCGGGTCGGGCGTGCCGCTTGGGCCGGATCAGTTCGCCGCCTTGATCTCGGACACGGTGCGGGAATAGTCGCGCTGCGCCTCACCCACATCCCGGAGTTGCTCGTACCCCAAAAGCTCATCCGGACCGATGCCCATATTCGGGAATTGCGCGATGAAATCCTCGGAAAGCCCAGACATCGCGGTCTCGTTCGGCACCTTGTAGAGGATGTTCTCGGCCGCCCAGCCGTGGTTCGCGGGGTCGAGGATGAAGTTCACGAACTCATAGGCCGCATCCTTGTTCTCGGAACTTTTCAGGATCACCATCGTGTCGACCCAGAGGTCCGAGCCCTCTTCGGGGATCACGTATTTGATGTCGGCATTCTCGGCGATGCCATAGTTGCACCAGCCGTCCCAGGCATGAACCAGCTCGGCCTCGCCCGACACCAGCTTGGCGTAGAAGGTCGTGTCGTCATAGGCCAGAAGCGTGCCCTTGGCGTCGATCAAGAGGTCGCGCACTTCGGCCAGCTTGTCGGGGTCGGTTTCATTGACCGAATAACCCTTGGCCAGCTGCCCCGCCGCCAAAAGCCAGCGATCGGTGGCCAGCATCGTGGTCTTGCCGCTTAAATCCTCGCTGGGGGTCAGAAGGTCCATCCAGCTATCGGGCGTGTCGCTTACAAGGTCCGAGCGGTAACACAGCCCGGTCGTGCCCCAGGCATAGGGAACCGAAAAGGCATTACCCGGGTCGTGTTCAAGCTCGGTCGCCTGCGCGTAGAGGTTCGAGATATTGGGGATCTTGGCGTGATCCAGATCCTCCGCCAGACCCAGATTGTGCAGCACCTCGGCAAAAGGCGAGGATACAAAGACCACGTCATAGCCCTTACCTTTCGACGCGATGAGCTTGCCCATGATCTCTTCGTTGGTGCCGTGCAGAACCAGCTCGGCCGCGTGTCCGCTGGCCGCGTTGAAGCTGTCAATCGCATCGGGCGCCATGTACCCGTCCCAGTTGGACACCACCAGTTCCCCGGCCATGAGCGCGCTTGCGCAACAGGCCAGCCCGGCGCCCAGCATCGTTCTACGGATCGCGTTTTTTCGGTTCATTCCAATCCTCCATCTGTTGCCACCGGTCGCCCTTTTGAGATGCGGGGCACTCGGGGTCATGTCGCAGGCGGATATTGCGAACCGCCATGCATTACAGTATTATTACTATGAAAAGTACGTCAAACTGTATTCGCTGTTCGTAATTGCGGCCCACGGGTCGCGACAATCAGGATCGGGAGAAATGCGCAGAAAATGGCCGGAGCCCGCCGAACATCCAGACCCAACCACTACGCGCTTGCACAGCAGGTTCTCAGCATTGCCCTGGAGCGCGGCCTAAAGTCCGGCGACCACTTGGCGGAAAAGACCTTTGCCGAAGCCTGCGGCGTGTCGCGAACGCCCATCAGGTCGGCTTTCAAAATACTGGAAGAAAATGATATTTTAAGATGGCGGCAGGAAGAGGGATATTTCCTGAACATCGGGTCCGCCAGCCAGGCCGCCAAGGCCCTGCAGCGTATGGAAGTCGCCGAGGATTCACTGGCGCACCGGATCCTGTCGGACCGGGCCGAACGGCGCATCGGTGACGTGCAGTCTGTCAGTGCGCTGGTGCGGCGTTATGCGGTATCACGCAATGCAGTACTAAATGCGTTAAAAGTACTATCAAAGGATGGCATTGTTACCCAATTGCCCGGCCGCGCCTGGGCTTTTCAGCCCATGGTCGATTCGCTCAATGCCATCGACGAAAGCTTCGATTTCCGTCTCATGGCCGAGCCGCAGGCAGTGCTCGCACCGGGTTTCAACATCGACAGCAACCGCGCGGGACTGTTGCGCAACCAGATGGAAAATCTCCTCGGCAGTGACGAAGACCGCATAACCGCCGCCGTGTTCCAGCGGATCGATTTCGAATTTCACAGCCTGATCGCAGAGGGGTCGGGCAACCGTTTTCTGAGGGGCACGCTGCTGGCCCATCACCGGCTGCGCAACGCGACCCATAAGGGTGGCGTGATCCCCAGGTTCCGTCTGAGACAGGCGATGATCGAGCACCTGGAAATCCTCGATAGCCTCGAACGCAACCAGCTTGATCTTGCAGCCGATCAGATGACTGTGCATTTGCGCCGCTCCCGCATCCGCCGGCCCGAAGCCGCCAATCGCGGTATCCCGCCATTGCTGAAAGGGGTCCGCACGTGACCAAACCACCGACAATCGCCTTCTTTCCCGAGGCCAGCTTCGGCGCAGCTCTCAACTGCGTCGGGATCGCGCAAAAGCTCAAGGAAAACGGTGCCAACCCGGTTTTCATCTGTCATGCAGGGTTCACCGGGATATTTGCGGAATATGGCTTCAGGGAGTATCACCTGCCGCAGAACGCTAATAATAATGTCGGTGCGATTGAGGACTACTGGCAGGAGTTCATCAATACCCACCTACCGCATTTCAACCTGAACCCGCTTGATCAACTTCCTGCCTACGTCACCCCAACCTGGGAGGCCATTGTCGACACCGCGATCACCGCCGAGGAGAAGCTTGCCGCGATCCTCGAGCGGATCGACCCCGATGCGATCGTGCTCGACAATGTTGTCATGTTCCCCGCTATCGCCAAGGCACGCTGTCCCTGGATCCGCATCGTGTCCTGTGCAGAGACTGAAATCCCTGATCCGAACGTGCCGCCTTACCTTTCCGGCCTGTCACCTGGGGATGATGCGGCTTGCAAGACATTTAAAAGAGCTTATTTGCAACATACTCGGTCGGTGCACCGTCGTTACAACGAATTCCGCAAGGCGCATGGGCTGCCCGCCTTGCCGGCGGGGATATTCCTGGAAACTTCGCCGACCCTCAATCTGCTGCTCTCGCCCAGGTCAGTGCGGTTTGACCGGAAACTTCCCCTACCCGAAGATAAGTTCGTGTTTTTAGAAGGTTGCGTACGCCTTGAAAGCGCGTACGAACTGCCCCGCTTCCCTGCAAGCGACGGACCGCTGGTATACATGAGTTTCGGGTCGCTGGGGGCAATCGACACGGATTTGATCAAGCGCATGATCGACGTTTTCGCCACGATCCCTGCGCGTTTTCTGGTCAATGTCGGGGGCTTTCTGGAAGCCTACCGTGACATTCCGAACAACGTTCATTTGGGCGACTGGTTCCCGCAGCCTTCTGTTGTTGAACAGGCGGCGCTATTTATTCATCACGGTGGCAACAACAGTTTTTGCGAAGCACTGTTTTACGGAGTTCCGTCCCTGATACTCCCCTATTGCTGGGACGGACATGACAACGCACAACGTGCCGAGGCAACGGGCCTCGGGCATCGGATTGATCGCAAGGACTGGTCGAACGAATTTCTCCGACACAAAATCTCAGTGTTGCTTAGCGATGTAGATATGCGCCATCGACTGGTCGAGGTATCCAGGCAGATGAACGAGAATTCAGGAACTGATAAAGCCGCGCACAAGATCTTGGATTCAGTGCAGCTCGAAGAAAACGTCTGGGCTTCTACCGCCAACCAATAAATCTGTATTCGCCCTCAATTTTTTCACGGTAAGACTGTGCAACATTCTTTACCGAACCGGAAAAAGTGCATCGGTGGAACAACCGCAGGCGAAGGAATGGAGCTCAAACTCCCGACACAATCGGGGCGCGTCGTCACGCAGGCAATTATCGGTCATGCCATCGTTCGGGAAATTAATGATGTCTGGCAATCTCAAACTTATGACTGCGCTGAACTACGTCCAAGACCGGCAGCAAGCTGCCATTGGAGAAAGCGCGGCGAACTCACCCTTTGTCCGCACTGCGGTCGTTGAGTGGAATTCACTCAAAGTCTCCACTGAGCCCAAAGTACCGGATACTGCGCAACGATCACTTGGCGGGTTCTGCACCGTAGTCCGCCTCCGATCGGTCTCAGGTCGAAGGTGCAACATTTTTGGTGCATACTTCCCTGCCTGTTTGCATTTGCGCGCGCTTACATCGCCGTGTGCTAGCTACAACTGCGTGACACCGGCACCCGGCTCTGTTTATCCGTCGAGCATCGCGAGCACGGCGTCGCGTTCGGACAGAACCAACAGCAAGGCAAGATCACCCGGTTCCAGCTTTTCCAATATCATCGAGGCAGCTAGAGAGGGCGAAGATGCTCTCAGGACTTGTTGCGCGTCATATCCCTGTTCTAAGGCGGATTTTTTGATCAGGTCCGGGATTTCTCCCAATTCGCGACCTCTTAAATACCCTTCCAGTTCGGCTGCGACGACCACGTCGGGCTGGAAATTTAACGCCGTCGCGGTAACGTCCCGAATATCCTGATCCGACCGATCGCCAGCATGGCTGAGCATAATGTAACGCCGTTTCGCCGGTAGGCTTGACAGCGCATCGCAAACGGCCGAAATCGAGTGCGGGTTATGAGCAAAATCCACAAAAACACGCGCATTATTGTAACTAAACTCGTTGCAGCGTCCGGGGTTGTCCTTGGCGTCGGGTTTGAACCCGGCCAACCCATCCCGAGCCCCCTGAACGGGCAAGTCCAGTGCCAAGGCAAGGCACAGGGCCGCCAGCGCGTTCAGGATATTGTATTTCGCAGCGCCGCCCATGGTCAGGGGAACATCGGAAACTGCAATGACTACCTGTTCGACCGCACCGTCGAAAAAGACGATATCTCCCTCCTGCACATAGGCGCAGCACTTGCCCGCATCACGCGCCTGACGGACAAGGTTGTTCTGCGCATCCAGCGAGAACCACCAGATATTTGCGGATGTATTTTCCGCTTCTGCGCGGACATACAAGTCATCGGCATTCAGTGCCAGCACGCCACCCTCGGCCAGCGTGCGATGCACGGCGAATTTGGCCTGAGCCAGTTCCGGCACCGTGTTGACCCCGTATTGCCCCAGATGGTCGTTTGCCACATTGGTGACCGCCGCTGCCGTTGCCGCGCGGGTCGGCAGACCCCGGCGCAGGATACCTCCGCGCGCGACTTCCAGACAGGCGACCTCCAGCCTTTTGTCACGCAACAGCATTCGCCCGCCGCCGGGGCCGGAATAATCGCCACGGTCGAGAATGTCGTCTCCCACCCGCACAAATTCGGTCGAGGTCAGCCCGGCAACCTTGCCCGAAGCGCGCGCGATCGCCTCAAGTAAACGGGTTGTGGTTGTTTTGCCGTTGGTTCCGGTTATGAAGGCCACCGGGATATTGTGCAGAGCCGACCAGTCCAAGTCATCGGGGGTAGGCAGCGCATCGACCGGCCAGGTCTGACTGCCAGTACCGTGCCCGATCGACACTTCGTCATCATCGCACAGGATATCCACACCATGCGCTTCTGCTGCCGCAATCAGGGCGATCAGCGCGGGATTGGCTTCCTTCTCCATAACGCTTTTGACATCCGCAACCATCTGATCGAAATCGCCGGGCTCGGATGCCAACAGTTCGGCAGCACAGAAATGCCAGACGGTTTGCACCGCGAAGATAGCGGAATAGAGCTGATCCATCGGTGCTGAAATCGCCAGATTGACGCCACCGGTGAAACTGCGGTGGGTTACGTCCTGATCCTGCCAGCCAAGTGCGTCCAGCACGCGGCGCGCGTGTTTTTCCCACAAAGCAGTGACCTGCGCGGTGCCGGTATCGGTGAAAAACACATCCATCACCGCGCCGGGGCGGTTCCACAACAGTCCCGGCCCGGTCAAGCGTCGGGCATCGTCTACCCGGATATGATCGGCGTACGCGCTTTCAATTGTCAGCGCGTTTTCAAGCTCTTCGATCCGGTCCATTCCGGTACCCCCGCTTAATCCGCGTCTTCGCTGATGTCGCGGGCCAGGCGCACGCCGCGCGCATCCCGGATCAGGTTCTGGTCGCTTTCGAACATGTCCTCGAACGAGGTGTCGATGGGGCTTGCCACCGGCGCAGCCTCTGTGACCGGCGCTTCGCTATCGGAGTTGAAATAGATGATCTGCTTCCAGCAGCGCGTTGTGTCATCACCGAAAATCACCAGCAGATCGCCCGGTGCGGCCTGTTCCAACGCTGCAGTCACCGCTTCGACCTCATCCGGGATGATCGTGATCGCGGCATCATCGACGCCGTTGTCGATCAGGGCCTGCCGCATCATTTGCGGTACTTCGTCGTGTCCACGGCCCCGGCGGCGGTCATCTGCCTTGCAGATGAAATGATCAAAATGCCCGGCCAATGCGGCGGCCCCGTCGATGATATCCTCATCGCGCCGGTCGCCGGGCATCGCAACAACGCACAGCCTTCGGCCCTTGACCTCCAACTGATCGGCCAGAGCCGCCATCGCCTTGAGCGCGGCAGGGTTGTGGCCATAGTCGAGGATCACCTTGAAGGGATGCTCGTCATAGACATTCATCCGCCCGGGTGCCTGGAAATAGCTGGTGTCGAAGGTGCGCAGCCCATGGCGGATATTGTCCAGATCCACTCCGAAACTATAGGCCATCGCGGCGGCGAACATCGCGTTCTGGACGTTGAAAATGGCCTTGCCTTCCAATGCCGCTGGGATCAGATGCGACCACAGCACCGGGATATGAAGACCGTTGTCATAAATGGTCAGCATGTCACCATTCATGCCCTTTTCAAGCACAATTGCCTTGCCGCCTGCCTTGATATGTTCCTTGACCAGGCTGTGCCCCGGATTGGTGGTGACATAAAAGATCTGATCCGCACCGGCATAGTCGGCCATTTTCAAACAGTTGATGTCATCGGCATTCAGAACTGCCGTGTCGGTGGCGCTTTCCACCACCACGCGTTTGACAACGGCCAGTTCCTCAACCGTGTTGATGCCGCCAAGACCCAGATGATCTGCCGAGACGTTCAGGCAGGCCGCTACGTTCGAGCGCTGATAGCCCAGACCCGAGCGCACAAGTCCGCCGCGTGCGGTTTCCATCACCGCAAAATCGACAGCCGGGTCGCGCAGAACGATCTGTGCCGACTTAGGTCCCGTCATGTCGCCCTTTACGCTCAGCTTGCCGTCAACATAAACGCCATCGGTCGAGGTCATGCCAACGGTCTTGCCGCTGGTTTTCATGATGTGCCCCAACATCCTTGAAGTGGTCGTCTTGCCGTTGGTTCCGGTGATTGCCGCGATGGGAATGCGGGTTTCCTCGGTGGCCGGAAACAGCATGTCGATCACTTTGCCCGCCACGTCGCGCGGCTGACCTTCGGACGGTGCCACGTGCATCCGGAAACCAGGGGCGGCGTTCACCTCGACAATCGCGCCGCCGATATCCTTGTAGGATTTGGTGATGTCGTCGATCAGGAAATCGACGCCGCCCACATCCAGCCCGACGGCCATGATGGCACGCTCGGCCATGTCACGGTTGTCAGGGTGCACCACATCCGTCAGATCAATGGCCGTGCCGCCAGTCGACAGGTTCGCCGTCGAACGGAGATAGAAAACTTCGCCATCCGGCAAAACGGTCTCTTCGTTAACGCCCGCATTCTCCATCAGGCGGTTGGCTTGATTGTCAATCTCAAGCATGGTCAACACTTTTTCGTGCCCGATGCCACGGCGCGGGTCCTGGTTCACGATGTCAACCAGTTCGGAAATCGTGTGCGTGCCATCGCCTACCACATGGCCCGGCACGCGCTTGGCTACAGCGACCAGCTTGTTGTTCACCACCAGCATCCGGTGATCGAACCCGGTGATGAAGCTTTCCACCAGAATGGCGCGGCTGCGGGAATGTTCCTTGGCTTCGGCAAAGCCTGCCTCGACCTCTTCATCCGAGTTCAGGTTGATCGAAACACCACGCCCATGATTGGCATCGAGCGGTTTGACCACCACCGGGTGCCCGATCCGTGCGGCGGCGCGCACGGCTTCACGCGCGGAATAAACCATGCGTTGCTGCGGCACAGGCAGGCCCAGATCGTTCAGCAGATTGTGGGTGTCTTCCTTGTCGCAGGAAATCTCGACCGAGATATGCTTGGTCTCAGAGGTTATGGTTGCCTGAATGCGTTTCTGGTATTTGCCGTGCCCGAACTGAACCAGTGACCCAGAATTCAGCCTGATCCAAGGGATGTCACGCTCTTGCGCGGCCTTAACCAATGAGCCGGTAGAGGGACCAAACTCCTTGCGCTGCGCCCGCAGCACAAAGCTACGCAACTCGTCATCCCAGTTGAATTCCGGGTCGAAGTCGTAGTCCACCTGTTCCTTGAGGGATTGCGGCAATAGATGCATCAGCAGCCGCATTGCCAGCTTGCCTGCGTCCAAACCAACATCGCGCTGGCGGTATTCGTAAACCATGTTGTATTGGCCGGGTTCGCCTGTGCCGCGCGTGCGGCCAAAGGTTACATCCGAACCGGCCACGTTCTGCACTTCGATGGCACAATGTTCCAAAACATGACCAAGCCAAGTGCCTTCATCTTCGCGCAATCGGCGGATGAAACCACCGGGTTCGCGGTAGGAACAGCCATGTTCCGCCAGACCGGGAAGGGCCTGGGTCAATGCATCAATAAACTCGGAACCAATTTTGGCCGAAGGCCAATCTTCCAGAACGCCCAGATCAATGACGTGGCGAATGACCGGAAAACTTGCCCAGACATTCGGGCCGACAAAGACATTGGTCGAGATTATTTTCATGAGGCTCCCCGTTGGTTAGCTTATTGTTTCCCTCCGCTGGCGGCCTCATCCTCGGACAGATCCGGCAATGTGCAGAACGCCATATGCTCATCCGGCGGAAAAGCCTGGCGAGCCGTCAGATCATAACGGCACCCTTCACCCAGAACGTCAAGCCGAAGTCCAAGAAGGCTGAGTGCTTCGCCGCGACGGGCATCCCACATCGAAGAATGGGTCAAATGGCTGGCATCCACCACGGTAACCGTTCCGCTGCCGATTACTTCAAAGACGTTATCGGGCCCAATGAAGGCCGCCGTGTCTTCGTCAACGCCCAATCCGATTAGAAAAGGGTTAAAAGATGAAGCGGTTAGCAATCGACCCAGGCGGTTGCGTTGGGTGAAGTGCTGATCAATGATGACGGCGTTGGTCAGACCCATACCGGGAGCCAGCGTGATGTTACCTTCGGCTGGACCAGAGTTGCTGCTGCCACCTGCTACCATATGCTCGGACATGATCGAAGCACCGGCCGATGTTCCTGCAACCGGCACCCCTGCCGCGTTTCGGCGCCGGATTTTCTGGGCGACCAGCGTGCCTCCAAGAATCGCTGACAGGCGCAACTGGTTCCCACCGGTCATAAAAATTCCGGTAGCACGATCCAGCATCCCCGCGTAATCCGGGTTGTCGCAATCGGCGCGGCGCGAGATAGGCAGGAATTCAACCTTGCCTGCACCAAGCTCGGAAAAGATGCGGTTATAGTCCGGTCCGGTTTCTTCCAGCATCGAGGCTGTTGGGATTACGATGATATCAGCGTCGGCACCGCCGGACAGTTCTACGAACTTTCGGTGAATCTGCATTTCCTTGACGCGGTCTTCACCGCCGCCGATCGGAATGATGAACCCGCGCGGGGTTTCTGCATCAACGGGTGCAGGGCACATATCTTAACTACCTTCCGGTGCTATAGCGGGCAGCCACCGGGGACCGCGCGGACGCTCAAACCTGTTCATACATGCCGCGTCGGGCTATCTGGCCGTCGCGTACATGCCATTCCCCCCGGGCCATCACATGCCGCACGGCAGTGTTTTCGTCAAGAACGACCAAATCAGCGTCCATACCCACGTTCAGACGACCTTTTTGGTGCAGCTTCAGCAGGTCGGCGACATTTGAGGTCAGCGGAGCCAGAGCTTCGGGCATTGGTACTCCTCTGTTGGTGAGTTCGCGCAGCGTGTCCGGCAAAGTGTCCGACAAACCCACACCAAACCGTGTCAGATTGCCTTCATGGTCAAAGGCGGGCAGGCAGCCACCACCGTCAGAGCTGATGGTGAACCGGTCGGCGTGACCGCCCAAATCGCGAAACTGAATGTAGGCCTCAGTAGCAGAGATGCCCGGCTCGACATGTCCGCAGGGGAATGCGGTAGCGTCGATGTAACATCCGTGCCGTGCTAGCGCCACGGCCTGTTCGAAGAGTGGTTTGTTGCGATTGACATGGGTTGGATTGAAGACGCGTGCGGGGATTTCGCAGGTCGCGATAGCTTGTTCCAACATTGACAGCCCTCGCTCGCCATCTCCCATATGGCAATGCACAATCCCCGCCTTGCCAGTCATCAGGCCTGCGACATGCGCTTCGCTTGCGATCCGCAGAAACTCGTCCAATGTCGGTTGGCTCGACCGGTGATCACTGATCGCCAGTTCCCCAACACCGATGACCGGATCAAGGAACACAATGTCTCCACGGGCTGAACCGGTGAGGGTGGTCAGTGGGACGTGATAGCCACCGGTGTGACACCAGGCTGAAAGTCCTTCTTCGCGCAACCCATAGGCCTGTTGCACCAGCGTCTGCGTGTTGCGGGTCAGATCGTCCGTGCCCAATACTCCAACGACTGAAGTGACACCGGCACGCGTGAAAGAGGACAGGACAAGCGGCGGCACCCGACTGGCTGGTCCGGTTTCACCGCCACCGCCAGTTATATGCGCATGCCCATCAATAAAACCCGGAACAACCGCTGCGCCTTCGACGTCAATGATCTCTGCCTGAAGCTGGTCAGGCAATTCGGGTTTATTGCTGCCGAGGTAAATGATGCGTTCACCCGCAGTGAGAATATGGCCCAAACCAACAGGTTCAGGTGAATAGAGGCGCGCATTCTTGATGAGCTTCAACACGTTGCAAATCCGTCAGTAGGAGCGAAGACGTCCTTCTTTGCACCAAATGGCAGCAGAAGAACCATCCCCTTTTTCGGGGAAAGCGTAGATGTCGGTCGTACGCCACTAGCAGACAATGAGAAAAATGAAGCGGATGGCAAGGTTGTCCGCGAAGCAGTCGTGTTTAAGGGTTGCGGCGAACGGTTGCTCCGAGCCCAATCTGTCTTATGCTGCGGAACAGCCGAATGTCCGCTTTTCTCCCGGGCGACCATCACGGTACGCGCCATCGCAATGACCTTAAGCCAGCGTGGAATAAACCTATGCAATTCGCTGAAAGGTCCAATAGCAGGCGATAGCCGCACATCGTATACCGTTTGGGATCCGAGAACGTCTAGGGTGAATTCCAAATCCGGATTCCTGGACCCAAAACAATTGAGATTGTAGAAAAATTACGTCGCTTTCAGCCTCTTAGGTCGAAAACAGCGTAGCGCCATCTGTGCGTTTTGGCAAAATCCAGTACCAATCAAAAATGGTGTAAAGAATGCTGGAAGTTCATTCGATTCCCGGTGCATTTACCGCGCGGGAATGTGAGCAGATTGTTGCTGCATCACAAAAAGCCCCGGCGAACGAGGCTCTGCTTGTCGGGCAAAACAAGGATCATAATCTGCGCAGAGCGGATGTGACCTGGCTGGACGACGTCGAAGGCTCTGATTGGGTGATGTCACGCCTGATCAATGTTGTCCGTCGCTCCAACACCGACAAGTTTGGCTTTGATCTGAGCGAGTTCGCCGAAAGTCCGCAGATTGCCTGCTATAAAGCATCAGATGGTGGTCATTTTGCGTGGCATTCCGATATCGGCGACGGGCCTGTTGCCCGAAAAAGAAAGCTGTCGCTGGTCGTTCAACTCAGCAAACCCGGAATGTACGACGGCGGAGACTTGGAGATAATGCCGGGCGCTTATGCTGTAACGGCCAGCCGACATCAGGGCAGCGCGACCATCTTTCCCAGCTTCTTGTTGCATCAGGTGACACCGGTTGAGAATGGTGATCGGTATTCGTTGACGGTCTGGGCGCATGGCCCGACGTTTCGGTGATGATTTCCGTACTCGTTTGATTAAGAGTCCGAGACTACAAGGCTAACGGTTCCTTTCGTGTAGGAAACAGAGTCGAAAGAGTTAAGCTTGCCTTTAACACATTCGCTGAAATGGCATTTCTTGTAGTCCAACGTCTCTACTAAATCCTAGAGGCTGCACGGTACTGACGCCTGAGTTGCTTTGGTCACTCAATGGCTGGCTTCTATTATGTATCAGTCGGTAAGCGACTGGCGACTGATTTCTCATGGACTAAGTTTGGCAGGCTCACCATATCAGAAGCAACTTTGCCAGCTTCCTTTGAAGTACTTTCGACAGATATGCGTGTCTGGCCCAACCGGGGGTGCAGCTTACGAGCCAGAACCCACGTCCAAAGCAAACCTGCGCCACCCGCAGCGAACACGCCAGAGAGCGGTGCAGCGAGAAGAACCAGCCAGGCGGCACCAGGTGTAATAATACCCGAAACGTCGCGAAAGCTCGAGTATATTGCTGACATCTCAGTTCGTTCGGAAGGTTTGACTGCGAGAAGGAACGGCAAACCAGCGGAAACATCGAGCAAGATCAGGAAAATCGAGCCCATCATTAAGAATGCGATTGTGACTTCAGGGATTCCGAATGGAACTCCAGCAAAAAGAAACAGCAGCCCGGACATGAGGAATCCGGTTCTGACTGCTGCGCGTACCGAACTGCGCTGCATGAAACGAAGCATCAGTGGAGTGCAAAACAGGGCGGCATTGGAAATCGATAAAGCAATCCCTCCAAGCTGGCTGCCTAGCCCGTTCTGAACCGCATAGATGGGCAGGTATACGACATAAATCCACCACCCACAGGAACGAACGACTGCGAATACCCATCCGGCAACCAATCGCGGTTGCGCAAAAAACCTCCCGAAATAGGCGAACGGATTTGCGGGAGCGCTTTGGCTTCTGGTGATGAGCCTGCCGTTTCCGAGGCGCATAACAAGAAAGATGAGCAGCATGACAATCGCCGCACCGGCTGCAATCAGGAACGGCGCAGGTCGCCACCATTCGTACAATATCGCGCCAAGTGCAGGCCCAGCCGTCCAACCCAGCGCACTGTAAAAAAGCCGCGATGTCTCAAAACGTCCCAGTTCAATCCTGGCAACATGGTCGAGTACATAGGCGTTGAAGCACACAAATGTCGTCACAACGGCGAAAGTTGTGAGTGCGAGCCCCGCAATAACGGCAGCAGGGGTCGCAACGGTCGTCACAACCGCACCCGCGACGTACGAAAGAGTGCCGAACACATAGACCCATCTCCGTGGGACAAACCGGATCAGGTAGGGAACCAGAAGACCGATCAAGAGTGATACCGCGCCAATGGCGAAATAAATTTCGGATACAAATCGCGCATCCTTCAGCGCGTTGTACATCGCTACCGGAAAGACAGAGATCAAAATACCCCTGGCAATCGCTTCCGTTCCCGCCAGAATGGCGAATCCCCGCACGCTGGGTGCTGGCGCATGGCGAAGCCATTCTGGTATTCGACGTTCGTGCATGAGAAGTGCTCAATGGACTGGGAACTAGTCAAACCTGTTTCCTCATTTTATCTTTCCTGCCAGCGACCCGATGTCGTTTTTGCTAATCGTGCAAGTTACAAAAATTCAAAAACGGAATTTCGTTTTCTCTTTTTGGGAGCCCGCTTCGCTGGCGTTCAATTTTCAACGCTGATTACACCGAAAGGATAGCTTGAACTCGGGCTGGATTGGCCCAGCAGAATGGCCGCATACCGGAAATCATTGCTCAACCGAAAAATCTACCGCTGCGGATGCAAGCACTTTCAGTATGAGCAATAGTCGTGGCTACAAAAGTCGGTTTTGTCCGCAAAGCGGTCAGTTAAAGTCGGGAGTGCGATACCCGCCCGATCCAGGTATGGATGAAAGCCTTTGTGGCGCGCGGTCAGAGTGGCCTGGCAAGGTCACCAATATCCCAGAAAAGACCGGCCATTGCCCGCAATGCATCACGCGACACCGACTTCAACACGTGTTCGTTTGGCGCGTGCTGTGAACAGCCACGATAGGAATGAGGCACCCAAATCGTTGGGAGGCCGAGCACATCGGAAAAGACCTCATTGGGCAGGGAACCGGCGAGATTTGGCAGAATATGTGGCCGCTTTCCAGACGTTTCTTCCAGCGAACGCGCGACAAACGACACCCAAGGATGCTCCGGCGATGTCCGCGTCGCATCGAAAAATCCGCGGTCGTGAGGTTTGATCTTAACGATCTGAAATCCTCTTGCATCAAGGTGGCGACGAAGGGCCGACAGGATACCGGCTTGATCGGTGCCAACAACGAAGCGGAGCTGACAGGCGGCCTTGGCATATCCCGAGATCGCGTTAACCGCCTCTTCGGGGACACCGCTTTTCATTGCGAGGATCGCAAAGCTGTTCCAGCCAAAGACCCGTTCGGCCGGTGTCAGACTTTCTTCGCCCCAGTCTTCGTCAATCTTCGGACCGCCATCTCCGCCTACCGGCAAATTGCGCAGGGTATGCCGGATGTCTTCGGTTAGGCTGGTCGGCCGCCACTCTGGTATTTGGATTTGGCCCCTCACATCGGTGATCGTCGAGAGGGCTTGCGCAAGGATCATCGCGGGGTCGGCAAGCAAACCGCCCCAGTTACCGGAATGATGCGCGCCGTCTCGAAGGTCAACGATGAGGTCGAACGAATTGCCGCCCCGTGCACCCATGAACATCGTCGGCGTGTCTGACTGAAGGCGTGGTCCGTCCGATGCGATCAGGACATCCGCGGCAAGGTTTTCTTTGTGCGTGGCGCAAAACTCCGACAGCCCCGGCGACCCCATCTCCTCACCCATTTCAATAAGGATTCGAATGTTGAAGCCGAGTGATCCACGAGCGTCGATGACGGAGCTCAACGCAGCCAAGTTGATGAGGTGTTGTCCCTTGTTGTCAGCGGTACCGCGTCCGAAGAGGCAATCGCCCTCATCCACAAGACGAAACGGGTAAAGCCCGTTGCGCCACTGATCGGTTTGGGCGCGGATCACGTCGCCATGCCCATAGGACAGGATCGTTGGGCCTGTGTCGTCCTCGATGCGTTCAGCGACAAGGATAGGACCTGCATCTGGCACAGGGTTCGGGTGTATTGCACAGGAGAACCCAAGACTGCGCAGGCGCGGAACGAGGGCTTCTTCAAGATAGCGCGGAAGTTCCGCCGCTTTCTCTGGTGTCTGGCTCTCCGTCTCATGGGCAACCAGTTCGCTAAGATCGGTTGCAAATCGACCGCTGTCAAAATATTCGGCGACGTTGTCTATGGCAGCAGCGCGGGTCATGTTCACTTTCCCTCAGACAGGTGGTCGCACGTCTGCAGGGATCGGACATGTGTACGGCGTTTCGCCCAGATGGTCTTGATGCTTCGCGCGCGCAGCATCGATGCGTGACGGGTCCTCAACCAGTCGACAGGCTGTCGCGGCCATTGCCTTTGCGGCGTAGATCATGCCTTTGTGCGCTGCGGGTGCCTTGCCTTGTGCAACTGTTTGCCAGGTATGAAATGGCGTTCCAATTGCGCAGGTCGCGACCCGAGCCTGAACCGTCGGAACAGCCCAACTCACATCCCCGACATCTGTTGAGCCTTCGCCACCATCGCTGTGGCGATCAAGAGGTGCGATGAAGTCGCAGAGTGCGAGATCCTTTTTGGGCTTAGCTCCGATCCGCTTGAAGGTCGTGTTGATGTCAGCCGTGGTCAATGTAGTCTGAATCTCACGGGCAAAGCTGAGGTCTGACTCGTCAAAGGCGACGGGTCCGAGTTTCTCTAGTTCGTGTTGCATGGTTTCTTCCAAAGGACGGTTTCCAAGCAGGTTTGAAACGCCGGAAAAGACCTGACTTGTGACCTGCGTTCCGGTCATCAGCGCCGCACCATCTGCAATCTTTCTGACACGCGTAACCAGATCGGCGAGGTCGGGTAGCGAACTGGCGCGGACGAGCTGGCGCACCGTGGCCTTGGCCTGCACCACGTTCGGCGCAACACCACCTGCATCGAGATAGGCGTAGTGCACCCGGGCGCTGTCGGGCATGTGCTCGCGCAGGTAATTTACACCGATGTTCATCAGTTCAACCGCATCAAGCGCCGACCTACCCAATTCCGGTGCACCCGCCGCATGGGCAGCTTTTCCATGAAAAGTGAAATCGATCCGGGTGTTTGCGAGCGATCTGGCCTCATTCACGCCTGTGAAGGTCGCTGGATGCCACGAGATGGCTGCGTCGACATCATCGAACAGTCCTTCGCGCACCATGTATGTCTTGGCCGCGCCCCCTTCTTCAGCGGGGCAGCCATAGTATCGCACACGGCCCTTGATGCCGTTTTCGGCCAGCCAGTCTTTCACCGCCGTCGCGGCCAAGAGTGCGGCGGCCCCTAACAGATTGTGACCACACCCATGCCCGTTGCCGCCCTCTTCAAGCGGCTGATGTTCAACCACACCTGGCGCCTGGCTCAGATATGGCAGCGCATCGAACTCGCCGAGGATGGCAATCACCGGACCCTCGTCTCCTGCTTCGCCAATCACGGCCGTAGGAATGCCAGCTGCGTTCTCTGTTATCTTGAACCCCTGAGCGCGTAACATCTGCACATGTTCGGCGACGGACTTGTACTCGGCATAAAGCGTCTCGGGCGTGTCAAAGACTCGATCTGACAAGGCGATAAAATCATCACGATGGCGGTCGACGTGGTCCCAGATCGGATCGGCGTTTTTCAAGGGGCTCTCCAGCTTCTCGTTCAAACGGTTTCGGCGTGTTCCAGCAGGCAAGCCGTTTCGCGCCCGCCGCGCCCCGCTTTCAGTTCAGGAACAGTGGTGCGGCACTCAGCGGTCGCCACCGGGCAACGCGGGTGGAAGGTACATCCAGATGGCGGATCGAGCGGCGACGGAATTTCCCCCTCAATCGGGGCAAACTCACGCCGGCGCTGATCAAGACGCGGAGCCTCTGCAAGCAGCGCTTTCGTGTAGGGATGGCGTGGGTCCGAAAAAATTTCCTCAGTCGATGCGCTCTCGACAATGCGGCCCAGATACATGATCGCCACGCGGTCGGCGATGTGTTCGACGACGCTCAGGTCATGGCTGATGAACAGATAGGTCAGGCCCAGCTCTTCGCGCAGATCCATGAACAAGTTGATAACCTGCGCCTGGATCGACACGTCCAGCGCAGCGATGGCTTCGTCGCAGACAAGGAACTTCGGCTTCACGGCGAGCGCACGTGCAATTCCAATCCGTTGCCTCTGACCGCCGGAAAACTGATGCGCGTAACGCCGCTTGAGCGACGGGTCGAGGCCGACCTTGCGCATCACGTCGTCCACGTATTCCGCACTCTCTGCCTTGCTGACGATCCCATGCATACGCGGTGCTTCGCCGATGATATCTTCGACGCGCATTCGCGGATTTAGGCTGGCAAAGGGGTCCTGGAAGATCATCTGAATTGCGAGGGTCGCCGCGCGTTTGTCGGTGCCGTTCAACGTCGCAACATCTTTGCCTCCGTAGAACATCTGTCCGTCACTTGCAGGGTGAATGCCGGCAACAACACGTCCCAAAGTGGACTTGCCGCAGCCGGATTCGCCGACCAATCCCAGAACCTCACCCTTTTGAATCGACAGGTTCACGTTATCGACAGCATGGACCGTTTCTTCCCGGATGTTTGCGCCAAGTCGCTGTGCGATTTTCCCCGCGACGTCCAAACGTTTGGTGAAGCGCTTCGAAACGCCTCGGATTTCAACGAGCGGCTCACTCAAAGCGTCGTCTCCTTGGTGCGTTGCGGATTGAAACAGCGAAGGCTGCGGCCATCCACGTCCTTAATCGGGGGGCGCTGGGAACACGCTGCCGTTCGGGCCTGACAACGCGGTCCAAAGGCGCATCCTTCAGGCAGGGCGAGCATGTTTGGCGTCATCCCTTCGATCTGGAACAAACGCTGCCCGCGCCGGTTCGCCGTCGGAACCGATCCGAGAAGCCCGACCGTATAGGGATGCAACGGACGGTCGATAACATCGTCGATACCGCCTTGCTCAACGATCCGTCCTGCGTACATCACCGAAATCCGGTCCGCGAGCCCTGCCACAACGGCAAGGTCATGCGTGATCCAGATCATCGCGGTTCCTGTGCGTTTCGTCAGCTTCTGTGCCTCGTGGATGATCTGCGCCTGAATTGTCACGTCGAGCGCTGTCGTCGGCTCGTCAGCAATAATGAGGTCCGGCTGGTTCAAGAAGGCTGTCGCAATCGCCACGCGCTGCCGCATCCCACCGGAAAGCTGATGCGGATAGGCTTGCAATCGCTCTTCCGGCGATGGGATGCCAACCAAACCAAGCGCATCACGGCTTCTTTCCCAGGCGGTTTGGCGGCTTACGTTTTCATGGGCGAGAATGGCCTCGATCATCTGCGTATCGACGCGCAGGACCGGGTTGAGCGTCATCATCGGATCCTGAAAGATCATCGAGATTCGGTTGCCACGCAAGGTCTTGAGTCGCTCTTCCGGTGCGTTCGCGATCTCGTCACCATTAAAACGGATTGACCCATCGACGATGCGCCCGGGAGGATCGATCAGCCCAAGGATGGAAAACCCGGTGATCGACTTGCCCGACCCGGACTCACCCACCAGACCCATTACCTCGCCCTTGGAGACGGTGAAATCCACACCATCTACGGCCTTGACCACACCCGCGTGCGTGAAGAAGTGGGTCTTCAGCCCGCTGACTTCGAGTACTTCAGTCATCTCTTCAACCTCGGGTTCAGAACATCGCGCAAATGGTCGCCAACAAGGTTGATGGACACCACCGTCATTAACAGCGCGACGCCGGGAAAAACGGAAATCCAGTAGCGTCCTGAAAGCATGTATTCGAATCCATTTGCGATCAGCACCCCGATCGACGGCTCAGTCTGTGGAAGGCCTACGCCAAGGAACGAAAGCGTCGCTTCCAATGAGATCGCACTGGCGGTTTGTACCGTGCCAACGACAATCAGAGGCGCCATGCAATTCGGGAGAATATGCCGAAAGACGATCCGCGAACGCGAAATGCCGAGACATTGTGCGGCTTCAACATATTCCTTTCCACGCTCGACAAGCGCGGTCGCGCGCACCGTGCGGGCGTAGTAGGCCCATTGCGCAATTACAAGGGCAAGAATGATCTTGTCGACACCCTTACCAAGTGCCGCAACCATCATCAGCGCAACCAGCGATGCCGGGAACGACAGTTGAAGATCCACGATGCGCATAATGAACGCTTCGGTCCGGCCACCAGCGTAGGCCGCGACCAGACCGATCGCCATACCGATCAGAAGGGCAATCACTCCAGATGCAAGCCCAACGGTCAGAGAGATACGCAAACCATAGAGAATTGCCGAGTAGAGATCGCGCCCAGACCCGTCCGAGCCGAGCCACATTGTGTATCCGTCGAAGGCTTCGGAACCTGGCGGCAAGCGCCCATCCATGACGCTGACCTGACCAAGATCGTAGGGGTTCTGCGGTGTGATCCAGGGTGCCAGGATGGCCAAAAGAACGATGATCAGGAATATGCCGAGCGCCGCTGTTGCGATCCTGCTTTCGAAGAACTCGGCCCGAAATCGCTGGAACGGCGTCTCAACCTTAGGGGATTTGGCGGTGGTCAGCGAATGATCTGTGACGGTGTCGGTCATGCGCCCTGATCCTGCAAACGAACCCTCGGATCGAGGATCGAGTAAAGTATGTCGACGATCAGATTGATCAGCACGAAGAACAGTACGATGATCATCAGATAGGCGACGACGACAGGCCGATCCAATTGCAGTATTGCGTCGATCAGCAGTTTGCCCATTCCCGGCCACGCGAAGATTGATTCAGTCACCACCGAGAACCCGATCAAACTGCCGAATTCGAGGCCCATGACGGTCACTACCGGGATCATGATGTTCTTCATTACATGCACCAGAATGATGCGTCGGGTCGAAAGCCCTTTGGCCCGGGCATATTTAACGTAATCCTGTCCCATCGCTTCCCGGACACCCGCTCGGGTGAGACGGATTGCCAGCGAAATCTTAAGAAGTGCCAGGTTGAGAGCAGGCAGGAAGATGTGGCTCAACCCATCGAGCGTAAAAAGGCTGCTGTGAATCCCAAGAAACGAGCCGATGTCGCCACGACCTGTCGCAGGTACCCATCTAAGTTCTACGGCAAACAGCATGATGAGCATTAGTCCGACCCAGAAGGTCGGCAGCGAGAAACCGAGAATCGAGCCAGCCATAACGCCTTTGGAAAGCGGGCTGTCGGGATAGAGCCCGGCATAAAGCCCCAATGGAATTCCGATCACGATGGCAAGAAAGAGTGCACTGAAGGCCAGTTCCATCGTGGCAGGCATATGGTGCAGGATCAGTTTGAGCGCGGGCTCACCGAAGACGAAGCTATCGCCGAGGTCACCCTGTGCCGCACCTTTGAGGAACAACCAGTACTGTTCCCAAATAGGCCGATCCAATCCAAGCCGTCGAATGGCCGCTTCGATGTCAGCCTGATCCGCGTCGGGGCTTACCAGCATGTAGACCGGGTCACCAACGATGTTGACGCCAAAAAAGACAATCACCGACATCAGGAAGACAACAAGCATTGCTTGCAGCAATCGGCGAATGACAAAAACGGTCATGAGGACATTCCCTGGGCAAAGGCTGCGGGCCGCTGCGAAGGCGGCCCGGATGCATTGCGGTTACTCTTTCACGACGCCTGTCGCGAGAGTGTATTCGTCGGTCCGAGGGATGTAGCTCAGACCTTTTTTGGCCGCCCAGGTGTTGACCTGGAAGTGCATCGGAATGATCGCCACGTTCTCGATCGCGCGCTCTGTTGCCGCGGCGAGCAGTTCCTGCCGCTTTGCGTCATCGACTGTTCGCAGGGCTTCTTCGATCAACGCGTCGGTTTCAGCATCCGAGTGTCGGCCACGGTTTGATGATCCAAAGCCCGCATCCTTGTCATGGGTGTGGATCAGCGATTTGAGAGGCGAGGACGCTTCGCCGGACCCCGCGCCCCATCCGACGAGGATAAAGCTGAACTCCGGCAGACCCTCTGGGCTGCCTTTGGAAGCGCGCCCAAAGTATACCGAACGCGGCATGGTTTCGACGGCTGTCTTGATGCCAACACGGGTCAACATTTGCGCAATTGCCTCGGCAATTTTGGCGTCGTTGATGTAACGGTCATTCGGCCCATGGATTGTCATTTCAAATCCATCGGGATAACCGGCTTTAGCCAGAAGCGCTTTAGCACCGTCTGGATCATAGGCCACGACGTCCAAATTGTCAGACACGCCAAAGAACCCCTCGGGCAGAAGCTGACCGGCGGGCAGGGCAACCCCTTCCATGACACGCTCAACGATTGCATCGCGGTTGATCGCCATGCTGATCGCCTTACGGACGCGGACGTCCATGAGGGGGTTCTTGATATCGCCGCCACCGTTGGCCTTCACAAAGGGTGAATCCTCGCGGAATTGGTCCATGTGAAGATAGATCACTCGGTTGGACACGCCCTGGCTCAACTGGATACCGTCATTGCCCTGAAGTGTTGTGATATCGGTCGTTGGTACGCCCGATATCATGTCCACGTCACCGGCAAGAAGCGATGCAACACGGCTCGGACCGGACGTGATTGGGCGGAATTCCACCTCGGACCAGATCGGTGCATCACCCCAGTAGTCGTCGTTCCGTACCAGCACGATGCTTTCACCCGGCGTGTAACTTTGGAACTTGAACGGCCCTGTGCCGATGGCGGCCGTACCCGCGTTGAAGTCTTCCGTCGTTGCTTCGCAGCCCACTTCTGAGATCACAGGGATCGTGGAAATGTCGTTGCCCATTAACGGATAAGGTGCGGCCGTTTTGAAATGCACCGTGTAGTCATCGATCTTGACGACTTCCTTACCCTTGAGATAGGTGCCGTATCCCGATGGAGAGTTCGGTACGTCCGGCGCGCGCGCCATGGTGCAGACTACATCGTCTGCCGTAAAGTCACTTCCGTCGTGAAACTTTACGCCCTCACGCAGCTTGAACTCCCAAGTCAATTCATCAATCGGCTCCCATGACACGGCAAGACCCGGCGATAGGCGCTGCTTCTCATCCTGCGCGATCAGCCGGTCAAAGATGTGCACGGACATCGCGTTGTTCGGACCCAGGTTGTGAAAATGCGGATCGAGTGACGTCGGCTCCGAAGCGAGGCCGATCGTTAGTTTTTCGGCCGAAACAGCACTGGCGCCGAAAGCCAAAATGCTGACAGCGACGGCTGTCGCAGATGTGAGTTTCCTCATCAAAAAGACTCCCTGTTTGTTTGGCGCTTGTGAATGGGCGAATCTTTGGCCGATCCCGCGCCCTATTAAAAAAGGCTAGCTACCGCAAAAATCATTGCCAATACTTATTGCTATGCGACTTTGCATAGACCAATCCAAGAGTTTGGATGTTCAGCCGCTCGTACCGGGGGAGTAATGTAGCATGACGGAACACAGACACAGACTGCGCGAGTTCGAGTCGCTAAGAGCCGTGATCACGACTGGGACAACCATCGGCGCCGCGCGGCGTCTCGGGATTTCGCAGTCTGCCGTGAGCCGGTCCTTATCACAACTCGAGGCCCGTGTTGGGCGATCGCTCTTTCTCCGGCGATCGGGACGTATCGACCCAACAGACGAAGCCTTGCGTCTCAACGAAAAACTGGACCCAATTTTCGAGACGCTGGCGGACATTGAGGGCGCAGAATGGGCTACTCCGGATAACGAGCCGTTACGCCTGATCGTGCCGCCGACTCTGGCACATCACTTTGTCATCTCCAGGGTGGCCAGTTTTCTCAAGAAGAATGAAGGAAAGCAGCTTCAATTGGATATTCAGGCCACGGACGTGCTGGTCGCCGGCATTCTCGACCTCCGCTATGATCTTGGTTTGACAAGTGCGATGATCCAACGAACGGGTGTTCATCTCATGCCTTGGCGCCGCAGTCAGGTGGTCTGCGCCATGCCGAGCAACCATCCGCTATCGGAAAAACGAGTGGTGACGCCGCACGACCTTGAAGGCGTCGCGCTGATCGAGTTTCTGCGAAGGCTGGGGACGCGAGCGATCACCGAAAAGATCTTTGCGCGCGCTGGAATTCGGCCGAAACAAGTCGCAGAAACGGCAACGAACATGGCCGCACTGGAGCTCGTCCGCGAGGGTTTGGGCGTGACGCTGATCAATCCCTTCCCGTTGTTGTCGTCAGGGATGGAAGGTGTCGTCGTCAGGCCATTTGACGCCGCCATTTTTTATGACACGAGCTTTGTACTTCCATCAGGCAGGCCACCTTCTCAGCTTGCCCGCCAGTTCATGCAATTTGTCAAGTTGACGACGCCGCAGGACAAATACTCAGAGCCCGTCTAGCGCAGCATCTTAGCCGACCACGAGGTGTCGACGTCCATCGGAAAGTTCGGTCGTGGCAAATTCGCAAACGGCCAGCGGTCGTGAACTGGCGACGTAAGCCCGCCCGTGTCGACCTCAAATACCTGGTTTGGCCCAAACCAGTTGGAAAACCCGGCCCGAAAGTGGCCTCGGGATTTCACAACAACAGTCCGGGCAGACGCAATATCCAGCCCGAACATATGAAAGAACACGGGGTCGGCAGTCTGTGTGCGATCGGTGATCACCACCACGGTGATACCACCAATACGAAGCGCAGCGGATGGCCCTAGGGCCAATCTCCGACCAGCCGTCATGCCCAGTTCACCTACCACATCTCCATTATGGAGACCCAAGACCTCTGCATCCGCCTCAAAAGGCACATCCCATTGCGCCCAGAAAGCGCTGGAATCGGAAGACCGGTTGAATCGTGCCCTGAATTTGCCGCCGACACCGATGCCATGGGCTTCGTTCGCAAGTTCCGGATCACAAAAGGAACCGAATAGGCATTCTTCGACTTTTGCCGCATGAAGAGCGGCTATCAGTTCCGTCGTCCTGCCACTGCCGCCGCCACCAGGATTGTCACCGGCATCGGAGAAAATCACAGGCGTGCGCGCTTGGTCAGCGGAAATTGAGATCGCTTCCGTCACGGATGTCAGTTTCCGAACGAAATCCTTCCTCAATGACCAGGCCATGTCTGCCAATTCTTCCGCCAGTGCATTGGCCGCCTTCTGGTCCTCACGCGCGGTGACAACGATGCTCAGACCGTTGTCGGGCGTGTCGGAGAAAAGAAAATTACCGAAGATCGATACGTTTAGAATCTCACCTCGACCTTCGGCTTGTCGTCGCTGACCATGGTCGATCAGCGCGCCATACGGGTGCTCGGCACTTAGCAGGGTCACGGATGCCGGAACAAGAGGCAGTTTGACATCCGCGGTTTGGGGCCGGACGCCCGACGCCAAAACCCGGCGCAGCGAAAAGGCGGCTTCCTCGCCACGTTCTATCTGATCGACGTGAGGATTGGTCCGATAGCCGACGATCAGGTCACAGGCATCGACCATCCGTTGTGAGATATTTGCATGCAGATCGAGTGTCGCAATGACAGGTATGTCCGGTCCTACAACTCCCCGAATGCGTGACATCAACAAACCGTCGGGGTCGTGGTCATGCTCGGCAACCATCGCGCCGTGGTTGCAGATGTAGACTGCGTCAACAGGGCCAGCTGAGCGCAGCATGTCTTCCGAAGTCGCTATGACCTCTTCGATTACAGATTTTCGTACTGGACCCGCCGGGTGGCTGGCTGCCAAGATACAGGGTACCGGCGTCCAGTCGCCCGTAGCATCCATCGCCCTGACAAAGGCTGCAAATTCTATTGCCAGCTTTGGTGTCGCGGATCTCGCTTCAGACATCAAAGCATCGCCTGAAAGCCATGTCAGAGACTTAAAGTCCGACAAATCAGCCGGCGGTGCAAAACGATTTGACTCGAGAATTGCGCCAAGGAGGGCGATCTTTGGAACCTTCATGCGAGAGGCCTTTGGAAATGCAACACAATGCGAGGAAACATGAGTAGGTGATTTCAATCAAGGTATCATGCGTCTTCTCTTTTCTAGGAAAACCCCTGCCGCCCTGCGTCTTTCCTATAACGCGACGCGCAAACGATCAGTGCCACCCGTTATGCTGACAGAAGTTTCCGGAGAATTCGTAAAGATTGTTTGGGCCGATGACCCAGACGTTCACCTCATGCGCGGCGCACCGGATCGCCCACCCGCCCGGTTCAATCGCCGGGGGCAGGACGCTTTGTATCTGAGCCCTGATGTCAAAAGCGCAAAAGTCGCTATTGGTCAGGACGTCAGGAAGGATGATCGCCCGCGGGTTGTGTTGACTTTCGAGGTGGAACGATGCGCGTTGTTCGATTTGCGCAGCCCCGAAGCCGCAGATATCTATGCGCTTGCCAGTCAGCCCTGGCGCAAACTCGTAGCTGCCGGTAGGGATCCGTCCTCATGGTTCGCTGCTGATCGGATCAGAGCAGACGGGCATATCGGATTGATTGATCCCTCACGAAGGCGCCCGGGCCTTTGGCACATCACTCTTTTTCGATGGAACGAGGCGAGCGCACCTGGCGTATTTCGGCGTAGTGAAGTGAAACCGGTTACCGTCCTGCCGGACTATCGATGACTTTTCGCTTTGCTTTTTCCTGTCGCAGCGAATGGCGGCTTTGCGGATTGCGACCGCAGTAATGCTAAAGGCTGCTGATAATCCGTTAAGGGCCGTTTGTTGACGTTGAAGCTTGCGACCCGACTGTCTGGTTCGTCCGCAACGCGGACCTTTGTTTGCCGCGCAGCGAGCGTCTGCTTTGGCGATAAGCGCCCTTATGTTAAATGTTGGCCGAAGGCTGCAGGTGGCCCAAGCAAACCCTGTAAACACGGTAAACCCAGCGGGCTGAGGTGTCTCTAGCCAACGAGACCTTCTACCCATGCTGAAACCGCTACACCCATTGAAGCGATGTGATCCGCATGCGTGAAACCTGAGATGCGCTTGCGCGGCTTTAGATCGTGATCGCCGTCTTCAAACCACCTCATCTGGATTGTCGAAGACAGCTCATACCCGCTGACTTCATCCTTCGAGCCAAACGGGTCGCGCGTACCCTGACAGATTAGTGTTGATGTCCCAGAGTTCGCTAATTTCGTCTCTGACGCCATTCGAGCCCACTGGTATGGCCGTACCGTATTTTTAGAAGCTTAAAGTTCCTGTCTTTTTTTCGATTGAGTATCCTGCGTTTCGCAACGCGATCAGCACATCTCCCAGATGCAGTTCATCAAGCATGATGTGGTCTTGAATCGCTTTACTAAGGATACGCCCATAGAGATGGCTTGGGTTCCTGGCCACATTCTTTGGCAACTCTTGAATGGCTGCTTCGATAAGATGCCGAGCATCGCCATTCGTCAGCTTACGGACTTTGTGCTCATGCTCAGTTCCTTCTGGCTTTTGGACAGTCATTATCAAATCGACTGTTACAACACTTTCAGTACCAGAATTTAGGCCCTTAACAGAACGCTGACCTTTGTCGAGTATTGCAATATGAACTGGCTCGGCGCCGAAACCGGCTTCCCGCAGTGCCCGTTGAACAAGCCCCCAAATTCGCCCACTACTATTGCCAAAAACAACAGACATTTTACCGCCTGGCTTAAGCACTCTGTGCGCCTCCTGAAAAGCGCCTCTAAGTAGCTTATGATATCGTTCTTCCGCACCAGTTTTGCGTTTCCCGGTGGTGTGAACAACGGCTTCGCTTGCGTTGTCTGTGATCTCACCGAGCCAGGCTTCATGGAATAGGCTCATGTCGCTATAGAATATGTTGCTACCAAATGGCGGGTCGGTAAAAACGTAATCGACGCTGGAGTCGTCCAGATGATGCAAGTGGTCCGCAGAGGCTAATTCATAGGAGACATCGCGTGATTGCTCTTCGGGAAGTAGTGGCACATCGGCTGAACCAGTAAGGATTGTGTCCGCACGTAGAGCGGCTTCGACTTTTCGACCAAAAAGCTCGAATATATTCCATTCATAGTATACTGGAGATATGTAGTAAGTCTGGTTCTGCGCATTCAAGGGACGCTTAGCGCTCCACTGATAACGTCTCGAGGCGCGAGGCAGAATAGCTGTGAATGCGAACCGCAATTTCAGCATTTGGTGAGGACACGCCGGACACAGTTATTAATGAGCTGATAGTTTTGCTAATCGGCGGTGACGAAGTCACTGCACCGGCCGCGTCAGAGGCCTTGTTAGTGATTGGTAGCGATAAAGCCCTAATCAAGCTCATACAAGCCGTCCGTGATGGACCAGCGCGCAAGGATTGGCTGCTGGCCACTATTGGCAGGTTTCCACCGGACAGAGTGCGCACAAAGCTCGCAGGATCGCAGCTCCTGGATCAGCTTGCACCTATGCTGCTAATTGCAAGAGGCGCAAATTGGACGACGCGGGGCGAAGAAAAAACGATCTCGGATTCCTGCTTAAACAGTATTTGTAGTGAAGCCCAAACACTCTCCGCGAATTAACACGTCAAAAAATGCGAACCTGGTGATCGCCAAACAAAAAACAATGATTGTCAGAAGACAGCTAAGTTATCAGTTACATCGATCTCGGCAAGAGTGCGCTTAATTTTATTGGCAAGGGCATCGACCGAGGTGGACATTCGGGTGGACGAAAAAAGCATCCAAGCCCGTAAGTTATTAACTTAAAAACAAAAAAATAGATTTAGTGGTGCCCCCACACGGACTCGAACCGCGGACCTACTGATTACAAATCAGTTGCTCTACCAGCTGAGCTATAGGGGCTTGGACAGTCGATTAATGCTTCAGAACAGTGACTGCAAGTATGAAATTTCATCTATCATCCACCTTAAGCAAATTATCTTGTGTTTGTAGGTGCAATTTGAAGCGATCCGCGGATTTGACTGTCATTTCCATAGGATGTAACCCAGTTGAGACGCTTTGAAAATGAAGGCGAACAAATAACCATGAAAGTCGTCGTCCACGCAGGCGTTGCTCATTCCGACGATGGTCGGCTGCTCGATCTCCTGAAGGCCAACACCCAAGTGCTTGGTCAGTGGAATGTGGCTTATCGGGGTTTTAGTACCTACAAGAACTACTTTCGAACCGCTCTCGACTCGTTCGAAAATCGACAGTCCATTCAGCGGGCACGAGAAGAATTTCTTAAACAAATACCAAATTATGGAAATTTTGATCGGCTAATCTTGTCGACCCCACGATTCATTGGAGAAATTGAAACGGCGATTATGGACGGGCAGTTCTATCCCCTTGCAGGACAACGCATCGCGTGTCTGGTGGAAATTTTTGAGGGGTTTGAAGTCGAACTGTTCATTGGGCTGCGAAACCCGGGCAGTTTTATCCCCCGGGCGTTAATGAGCCAACCAGAGTCACAGCGACAACGTATCCTTCGCCAAACCGACCTGAGTTGCTTGAGTTGGCTAGCCATGATCGACAACATTCGAGATCTCGCACCTAACGTGAATTTCACGGTATGGAGCAACGAAGATACGCCACTCGTCTGGGGAGACATTGCTCGGGCGATGGCTGGCTTACCCGAAAACGCTGTGCTGTCCGAAGAGTATTCGCTGTTATCATCACTGGTGTCAGGAACTGGCAAACAAGAAATTCAGAACTTAATGCAGAAGAAATCCGCGCCTTGCGACCCTTCGCTTCGCTCGGAACTAAGTCGAATTTTTGATGAATACGCCATGCCCGATGCCATAGAAGAAGAACTTGACCTGGAGGGTTGGAGCGACGAAATAGTCTCGGCTTTTACCGAATTGTACGAACAGGATCTGGCAATGTTAGAAGCCATGCCAGATATCAAGTTTCTAAGACCATAGACGGCCTTCCATCCCAAAGCTCACAAAAATTTCCTAGGGCTAAATAGAGGCCAGGGCCGATTTTATGGCATGGTATGACGCTTTGGGTGTTCGCTTCAATGTCTTGAAATCCACATCGACAAGGCCAAAGCGTTTTTCATACCCCAAGGCCCATTCATAGTTATCGAGTAGTGACCAGACAAAATAGCCATTTATCGGCACACCTTGGTTCAGCGCTTCTTGCAACGCGGAAAGGTGCAGGTCCAGGTAATCGATGCGATCATTGTCTTGCTGACGTACAGAACTGGCCATTCCGTTCTCGGTTACAAAGATCGGCAATTCCCCTGTATATTCACGGGCTGTACGGATCAAGAAGCGGGACAGTGCGTCAGGATCGATTTCCCACCCCATCTGCGTTTTTGGTAAAGGTCCTTGCACCTCTTTTAAACTGGGCCAAGGGGCATCCGTGTGAGAGATCAGCTTACGCGTGTAATAGTTCAGTCCACACCAATCAACCGGAGCGCCAATGGTTTCGAAGTCATCCTCCCAGTCCGCCGGCAAATGTGGCGCCAATCCATCCAGCACGTTTTCCGGATAGGATTTCTTGAAAACGCCTCCAAGAAAGAAACGATTGTAAATCCCGTCATAAAGCGCCGCAGCGTTTTCTGACTGCGCGCTGTCATCGGCAGGTTCAGCCCATTCCAAATTGAACACGGCACCCAAATTAGACATCCCTAACCCGCGCATTGCCTCGATCGAGCGCCCATGAGCCAGTAAAACATGATGCATGGCGCGTGCCGTGGCACGTATATCACGAAGACCCGGGGCATGATGGCCGTCAAAATGACTTAGCCAACTCACGCACCACGGTTCATTGATAGGTGCGACACTGAACATCCGATCACCGATCCGACCCATGATGATCTCGGTAAAATCAGCAAACCAACCTGCTATGTCCCGATTTCGCCATCCCCCAAGATCTGCAAGAGGCGATGGCAACTCCCAGTGATAGAGCGTAGCGCATGGGCGGATGCCGCGTTCTAGCAGTCCGTCAGTCAACCGATCGTAAAAATCCAAACCCGCTTGATTTACCGCCCCTCGGCCCTATGGCAACACGCGTGCCCAACTCGTCGAGAAACGGTAACAGTCGAATCCGGCGTCCTGGATCAAGTCCAGGTCTTGCTCAAACCGGTTGAGATGGTCGCAGGCAAGATCACCGTTTTCGGCGTTTACGACATTACCGGGAGTAGCGGCAAAACTATCCCAATGTGTCTTTCCCGCGCCGCCCTGGGCGTGGCCTTCAATCTGATAGGCGGAGGTCGCGACTCCAAATAGGAAATCCTGCGGAAAGTCGCTTCGTTTGTGTTTCATTTCAAGACCTTTGCCGAACGGGACCAGTTGAGTTTCCGACCACAAGCTCCGCTTCTAACAAACACGATTTCGGGGGATCGTCGGGGGCGTTGATCCGTTCTATCAGCATCTCTGCGGCAAGCTCACCCGCATGTCTTACCGAAGAACGAGTGGCGGTAAAGATCGGTACATCTTGACCGTTGCGCATGTATGACAGTTCATCATCATGGGCAATGACAGAGATGTCGCGCCCCATTTTCAAACCGCTCTCTTCCAACGCCCGACGGACGCCAATCGCTGAGATTATCGAAGAAGCCAAAATTGCCGTTGGTGGATCATCCAATTTCAGCATGTCGCATGCAGTTTGATACCCGTAGATTTCGGTCATTTCTGCGCTGCGCAGCAATGCGGGATCAGGGGTTAATTCTGCTTTTTCGAGCGCAGTTAAGTAGCCATTCCTGCGGCGCCGCGCGAAGTCCATCTCTTCTAAACCATTTATCAGTGCGATGCGACGGTGCCCCAGATCGATCAAAAACTGCGTCGCCCGTTCGAATGACCTTTGGTTGTTGACGTCAATCCAGTCATACGGCACCTGCGTACCGGTCGAGCGACCATGCACAATGAACGGCACGCCCAATCGCGACAGGACGGGGATTCGCGGCTCATTCACCTTGGGACCCTGCAAGACAATTCCGTCAACGACACCGCGGTTAAAAAGGCTGCGATAAGATTCCTCTATTGATGTGTCGGGCGCGTGCGTGAACATCATGTCATAGTTATGCTGAGCATACGCACGGGCAGCACCGGCAACAAAATCACCGAAAATCGGATTGACCATTTCGTGCTGAGAAGAAGTTGGAATTACGTGCCCTATCACCAATGACCGCCCTGTCGCCAACCCTTTTGCCCGACTGTTGGGGCGGTAACCATGCTTTGCAGCAGCGGCCTGGACCCGAATTCTCGTTTCCTCGTTCACCTCGGGATACCCGTTGAGCGCGCGACTGACAGTTGTTTGCGACAAGCCAAGGATTTCAGAGAGTTTCTTTAGGTTCATGGGCCTCAAAGCGCCTTCAAATTTTCGCAAAACTTGTATTTATTGGGTTTGCCACTTCAGTCAACTCGTTTTTGATTTATGGCATTTTTTATTAATATTTTGAGATTTGGCAAACGAAATATTGACAGAAATGCATCATTGACGGATAAACCGTGTCATTCAAAGCGCTTTGGAAATTTAAATTCAAAAGGGCGTAAGATACTGTTGGGAGGAAAATCCATGAAACACTCGCTTTACGCAGGCGCGGCCATGTTCGCCCTGATGGCGGGCGCCGCGCAGGCCGAGAAAGTCACCGTCTTTGGCCCGTGGCTGGGACCTGATCAAGAGAACGTCCAAAAGGTCCTGGACGGTTTTGCCGCTGCTACCGGGCATGAATATGCTTATGTCGGCTCGGACAGCTTCGAACAACAAATTCGGATTGATGCCGAGGCAGGTTCCGCAGCAAATGTTTCCGTCTTTCCACAACCGGGATTAGCAGCAGATATGGCCAAATCCGGGTTTCTGACACCGCTTAACGATGGCACTGCGGATTGGATTCGAGACAATTACGCAGCTGGTCAGTCTTGGGTAGACTTGGGCACTTACTCGGGTCCGGACGGGCAGGACAATCTTTACGGGTTCTTTTACAAGGTCGATGTAAAATCGCTTGTTTGGTACGTGCCCGAAAACTTTGAAGACGCAGGCTACGAAGTGCCAACCACCATGGAGGAGTTGAAGGCGCTGACAGAACAAATCGTGGCTGACGGTGAAACGCCATGGTGCATCGGATTGGGTTCCGGAGGTGCGACCGGCTGGCCGGCCACTGACTGGGTCGAGGACATGATGCTCCGCACTCAATCACCAGAAGATTACGATGCCTGGGTTTCGAATGAAATGAAGTTCAACGACCCCAAGGTGATCGCCGCGATCGAGGAATTTGGCGCATTTGCCCTTAATGACGACTTTGTCGCAGGTGGGGCTGGTGCGGTTGCGACAACAGACTTTCGCGATAGCCCCAAGGGGATGTTCAGTTCACCTCCGCAATGCTACATGCACCGCCAAGCGTCGTTTATTCCGGCCTTCTTCCCTGATGGTACCGTGGTTGGCGAAGACGCAGATTTCTTTTACTTTCCGGCTTATGAAAGCAAGGATTTGGGTAGCCCGGTACTTGGTGCAGGAACTCTTTGGGCCATCACTAATGACAGCCCAGCCGCACATGATTTAATCGCTTACCTTCAGACGCCTGAAGCGCATGAAATTTGGATGGCTCTGACGGGTTTTCTGACACCTCATAAGGGCGTCGATACTTCTGTCTTCTCGGATCCTACTCTGAAAAAGATGAACGAGATTCTTCTTGGCGCAACGACATTCCGCTTTGATGGCTCTGACCTAATGCCCGGAGGTGTTGGCGCAGGGACATTTTGGACCGGCATGGTCGACTACACCGGTGGCAAACCCGCGCAAGAGGTTGCCGACGAGATCCAATCCTCATGGGATGCATTGGACTAATCGCAATTGAACAAGGGCGGCCTTCTGGTTTTGGCCGCCTTCCCTTTTCGCAACGGAGAGCGTCATGCATCCGGCATTTCAGGGCCTGCTGACCATTGCCATCGGCGTGTCAGGTTGTGTGGGTTATTTTTACTTATCCAACCAGTTTCTGGACAAAGTTTTGTTCCCACCGCGCGGACCAAATGCTGGCCGCAACATAAACCGGGCGAACATAATTCGGCCATGGCTGTTTCTTTTTCCCGCGGTCGCGGCGCTGGGTCTTTATCTGGCTTACCCAGTCATCGAAACCATGCGGTTATCGCTGACTGATCGTGTACCTGGTGGCGGGTATGAATGGGTCGGCCTGGAAAACTACAAACAGATGGTGGCCGAACCGAAGTTTTGGGAAGCGATGCGAAACAATATGCTGTGGCTTATTGTGGTTCCGGCTTTGTCGACGTTTTTCGGCTTGCTCGTTGCTCAGCTAACCGACCGCATACGTTGGGGAAACGTCGCCAAAGCCATGATTTTCATGCCGATGGCGATCTCTTTCGTAGGTGCATCGGTGATCTGGAAGTTGGTTTATGACACCCGTCCGGTTGAACAGGATCAAATCGGGATACTGAACGCCCTATACATGTTCTTTGGTGGAACCGAGCCTCAAACATGGTTGACCATACCCTTCTGGAACAGCTTTTTCCTGATGGTTGTTTTGATCTGGATACAAACCGGTTTTGCCATGGTCATTCTGTCGGCGGCGCTTCGTGGCATCCCGGAAGAAACTGTAGAAGCCGCAATTTTGGATGGCGCGAACCCATTTCAGATTTTTTTCAAGATCAAGGTACCGCAAATCAAGACGACCATCCTTGTCGTCTGGACCACGATTACCATCCTGGTTCTCAAAGTCTTCGACATTGTGTTCGCGATGACGAATGGCCAGTGGGAGACACAGGTTCTTGCCAACTACATGTACGACAAGCTGTTTCGGGCCAATGACTGGGGCGTAGGCTCAGCCTCGGCGATGGTCATAATGCTGCTGGTTACCCCGATCCTTGTCTGGAATGTGCGTAATGCACGCAATGAGATGAAGTAGGAGCCTGACATGAGTGATATTGCAGGAACCAAGCCCGCCCTGCGTTGGGTCGTCCATCTCTCCGTTATTTTTCTAGTGGTGCTGTGGGTGGTGCCGACTCTGGGGTTGTTTATTTCGTCTTTCCGTACGGCCGACCAGATTGCGACAAGCGGATGGTGGAAATCTCTGTTCCCGTCTGAACAGAACCTGACCTTGCGTTCTGCTGCGGCAGAAAACCAAGTGCTCGAAGACGGAATGTATGTGATCGAAGGCAACCTTTTTGATGCTGGTCAAAAAGCTACAATTTCGAAATGGGGCGTTAGTTCACGTGCGGTGGACGCATTTGAGCCGGGACAGACAGCCGAATTGCGCAGAGGTGGAACCATCACAGTGGATGCCAGCGGCAACTACAGGATGGAAAACGCAGAAGAATTTACCGGGGCTCGGGGCGCACGTGTATTCGTTACCGCGGAACTTCCACCAGAGTTCACGCTGGATAACTATCACAAAGTACTGTTGGCAGAAGATAGCACGGACAGCATGACACGGGCATTCTTCAACACGCTGACAGTAACGGTTCCCGCCACTATCATCCCAATTCTAGTCGCCGCGTTCGCGGCCTACGCGCTGGCATGGATGGAGTTCCCGGGTCGTGCCTTGCTGATCGCTGCAGTTGTTGGCTTGTTGGTTGTTCCACTTCAACTGGCCCTTATCCCATTGTTGAAATTTCATCTGGGGATCGGGATAGGCAAAGGCTACCTCGGTGTATGGATGGCCCACACGGGCTTTGGGATGCCGTTGGCGATTTACCTGCTGCGAAACTACATGGCCGGCCTTCCGCGCGATCTGATCGAAAATGCAAGAGTGGATGGCGCAACCGAGTTCCAAATCTTTACGAAACTCATACTCCCGCTTAGCTTTCCTGCGTTGGCGTCCTTTGCGATCCTGCAATTCTTGTGGACTTGGAACGACTTGCTGGTCGCCAAAGTATTTCTGATCGACGCATCAGGTCAGACGACCGTTATGACCAACAGCATTGTCGAGTTGCTTGGTACGCGCGGCGGCAATTGGGAAATACTTGCAACGGCGGCATTCGTATCGATCGTCGTTCCACTGATTGTCTTCTTTGCAATGCAGAAATATCTGGTCCGCGGTTTGTTGGCCGGGTCCGTAAAATAAAGGCGTGAAATGAACGTGCAAAATAACGCAACCCTAAACAAGTCCTTGCAAGTTTCGTCCAATTGGTGGCGCGGCGGCGTGATTTACCAGATTTATCCACGCAGTTTTCAGGACAGCAATGGCGACGGCATCGGAGACCTGAACGGCATTACTGAGCGCCTAGGCTACATCGCATCCTTGGGCGTGGATGCAATTTGGATCTCTCCTTTCTTCAAATCACCGATGAAAGACTTCGGCTATGACGTCAGTGATTATCGAGCCGTTGATCCGATGTTTGGCACGATGGAGGACTTTCAAACCTTACTTGGTCAGGCGCACGAACAGGGCCTGATGGTAATGATCGATTTGGTCCTCTCACACACTTCGGATCAGCATCCCTGGTTCAGTGAAAGTCGGGCAAACCAGGAAAATCCAAAAGCCGATTGGTACGTTTGGGCCGATGCCAAATCGGACGGCACAGCGCCGAACAATTGGCTGTCGATCTTTGGCGGCTCTGCTTGGCAGTGGGATTCGCGTCGCCAACAATACTACCTACACAATTTTCTTGGCTCACAGCCTGACCTGAACTTTCACTGTTCCGATGTGCAAGATGCATTGCTGGATGTGGCGCGATTTTGGCTGGATCTGGGTGTCGATGGGTTTCGATTGGACACAATCAATTTCTATTTCCACGACAAGCAGTTGCGAGATAACCCGGCATTGCCGATGGATCAGCGGAATTCCTCAATTGCGCCGCAGGTCAACCCCTATAACCATCAGGATCATTTGTATTCAAAAAGCCAGCCAGAAAACATCGCATTCCTAGAACGGCTTCGCGCTCTGACAGACGAATATCCGGACCGTGCCTGTTTGGGTGAGATCGGTGATGCGCAACGCGGATTAGAAATTATGGGGGATTACACCACCGGCGATAAAAGAATGCATATGTGCTATGCTTTTGAATTTCTTGAAAAACGCGCCGTAACCGCAGCTTATACAAAGCACGTGTTTGATCAACTGGAAGAAAAAGCTGGCGACGCATGGCCATGTTGGGCCTTTTCCAACCACGATGTCCAACGCCACGCTTCGCGTTGGAATTTGGATGAGACGGCCCTTCGTCAACACGCGGTCCTGATGATGTGTTTGCGCGGCTCGGCCTGTTTGTATCAGGGCGAGGAGCTTGGACTGCCTGAAGCCGATGTGCCGTTTGAAAACTTGCAGGACCCTTATGGCATTGAATTCTGGCCCGAATTCAAAGGTCGGGATGGCTGCCGCACGCCAATGGTTTGGATGGCACAAGACGAACAGTCGGGTTTCAGTACCAGTAGCCCATGGTTGCCGGTGAGCACTGCGCAAGCAGAACGCGCCGTCGACCAATCTGAACGCGACCCAAATTCAATGCTGCATCACTATCGCCGTGCGATCGCCCTGCGCCACGCACACTCTGCGTTGAGGTCCGGCACACAGACCGAAATGACACAGAATGGCTCGGTTCTGTCGTTTTTCCGCGAAGACGATGCTGAACAGATATTTTGCGCCTTTAATCTAGGCTCAAGCGCTATCGAAGCCTCACTCCCCCAAGGTGAATGGCGTTCGATCGGCGGGGAATTGGGAAGTGTTTATGGGATTGGAACCGTCAAATTGGACGCCGCTCAATTCTGTCTTCTGGTCAGGGAAACGAGGTAAGCCATGTCGGAACTCAAGCTAACAGATGTGGCCAAAACCTACGGTTCTGTCGATGTTCTGAAGCATATTAACCTCGACATTGAAACAGGCGAGCTTATCGTTTTCGTCGGTCCATCGGGATGTGGGAAATCCACTTTGCTACGTATGATTGCGGGGTTGGAGAAGATCTCAGGCGGCATGCTTGAAATCGAAGGGCAAGTTATGAACGATGTCCCGCCCGCACAGCGTGGCATCGCCATGGTGTTTCAGTCCTATGCCTTATACCCACATATGACGGTACGCGAGAACATGGCTTTCGCACTGAAAATCGCAAAAATGTCAAACGCCGAGATAAATTCCGCAGTCGAGCGCGCAGCCCGAATCTTACAGTTGGAACCTTTTCTCGATCGGTTACCCAAGGCACTTTCAGGCGGGCAGCGCCAACGGGTTGCTATCGGACGGGCGATCGTGCGCGACCCAAAAGTCTATCTTTTCGACGAACCGCTTTCGAACCTGGACGCTGCCTTGCGTGTTGCCACCCGAATTGAAATCGCACGTCTTAAAGAGGCGATGCCTGAGAGTACTATGATCTACGTTACCCATGATCAGGTTGAGGCGATGACGTTGGCCAGCCGGATCGTCGTTCTGGCAAACAAAGGGATTGCTCAGGTCGGTACGCCTCTGGAACTATATGAAACCCCTGACAATGAATTCGTAGCGCAATTCATTGGTTCCCCTGCGATGAATTTGCTGCCAGGCGTAATTTCTGAAACGGGCGATATGACCTCGATCACTCTCGACTCAGGCGGGGTGGCTGTATCTTCGATCGCTACAAAATCTGACCAAATGGGATTGCGTGTAAATGTTGGCGTACGACCCGAGGATTTTTTCCCTGACGACAAATCCACGTTTCTTGAAGGGAACGTCGATTTCATCGAAGCCTTAGGCGAGGTTACTCTGTTGTACTTCGCCAGTCGCCCAGGTGCCGAGGACATAGTCGCAAAATTTCCCGGGATCGAAAAGAACCTGCGTGGGCAAAACGTCAAACTTAACGCTGACCCGGCCAAAGTGCACTTGTTTCACGATGGCCTGTCTCTTCGAAACAGTCGATAGTGATCGAAGTCCTCGGTAAAACGCGATACAGGATCAGGAGGCGTGGCAAAACGCTTTGCGAATAGATTCACATTCCCAAAGCTTCTTTGTACATTTCCAGTACCGCTTCTTCTTCGGCAATATCATCTTTATCCCGCTTACGCAGGGCAATTACCTTGCGCATCACCTTCGTATCATAACCGCGCGCCTTTGCTTCGGCCATGACTTCCTTTTGTTGATCCGCTATGTCTTTTTTTTCAGCCTCAAGGCGCTCAAATCGTTCAACGAACTGACGCAACTCGCCTGCGGTCACCCGGTAGTTAACTTCAGATTGATCTTCGGTGACGTCTTCCATTTGCGTCTCTCCCTGAACTGATATGTGATGCAAGATAATCGGGCAACACGCCGGATACATCGCTACAGCGCAAGGCGCAAGCGCACAATCCAGGCCTCGGCCTTGTGCCAAAGGCGTCGATCCGTTAAGCGCAGACGTAGTTGTACTGGCAAACACGAGAATCCATGTTCGACATTATCGTTTGGGGCGGAGCCGCCCTGTCACTTGCCGGCTTATTCGGTCTTGTCTGGTGCATCTTTCGGGTAATGAAAGCACGCAAGGCCGGTCTTTCAGACGAAGAGTTGCGTGCAACCGTTCAGGGCGTGTTACCCTGGAACCTTGCATCGTTATTTCTGTCCGTTTTGGGTCTTATGCTGGTCATCCTCGGGATTTCCTTCGGATAACCAAGTTGGTCAGACAGGAATGTTATCGAACTGCGCTTCGATTGCGTCTTCACACAGTGCGGCATCCAGACGCCGTAGCCGGGACGGTATCTGAACGCGCTGGGCACGCATTCTGTCAAGCACCTTGCTGACACTTGGCTGCAATTCCAATCGTGTGTCCAGACAAGCACCATGCAGCATTTTTTCGAGCTGTTCCGCCTCGTAGTAGAGATCCTGAGCTGTCATCTGCTTCCTCCCATGTGATGCGACTGTGCTTGATATAGGTAACAACATTAAGACCAACATGAGACTTGATGAACGTCTCGCAATTTCTTGCCGATTGGTGCAAAATCCTGCCGATTGTATGCCGCACGGTTAACTCTTATGCGAAATTTACCCGTGATGCTTTGACTGACATCAAATCGTGAATTGAATAACCTATCATATTCCACTATTTGTATATGATAGCATTCTGATGGAGGACACCATGACCCCAAAAGTGAAAGCTTTCTTCGACCAGCAGACGTTCACAGTGTCCTACGTCGTGCAGGAACCAGCAGGTACCGCCTGCGCGATTATCGACAGTGTACTGGATTTCGACCACGCTTCGGGGCGCACGGGAACTCAGGCCGCGGATCAGATCATTGAATATGTCAAAGACAACGGACTCAAGGTTCAGTGGATTTTGGAAAGCCATGTTCATGCCGATCATTTGTCAGCGGCGCCTTACCTTCAACAGGAGCTGGGCGGTAAGATTGGCATTGGGAAAAACATAGTCGTTGTTCAGGATACATTTGGAAAAGTATTCAACGAAGGCACTGAATTTCAGCGCGACGGAAGCCAGTTTGATGCCCTCTTTTCGGAAGGCGACAGCTTTCATATAGGGCAAATGCGAGGGGACGTTCTGCACACGCCGGGGCATACACCAGCGTGCTTGACCTATGTTATTGGCGACGCGGCTTTTGTCGGCGACACGTTGTTCATGCCGGATTTCGGTACGGCTCGCTGCGATTTTCCGGGCGGATCGTCAGCAACCCTGTATGATTCAATTCAAAAGATTCTGTCCCTGCCAGACGAAACGCGGATTTTCGTTGGCCACGACTACAAAGCGCCGGGTCGCGATGAATATGCGTGGGAAACGACCGTGGGTGAACAGAAGGCATTAAACATTCACATCGGCCAGGGTCGCAGTATTGAGGAATTCGTCGAAATGCGTGATGCCCGCGATGCGACGCTAGCCATGCCGCGCCTTATCCTGCCGTCGCTGCAAGTAAATATGCGCGCGGGACAAATGCCGCCACCTGACGAACATGGCGACGTGATGATGAAGCTGCCGGTAAATAAACTTTGAATCGGCCTAAGGGGCGTCAGGGGAAGCAAAATGTACGTTGAATGGATATGGGGCCTGATTGGTGGATTGCTAATCGGGCTTGGTGCGGCAGTGTACCTGCTTTGCAACGGGCGCATCATGGGCGCTAGCGGTATTTTGGGTAATTTGGTCGAGCGTGGACCGCTGGACAAAAAGATGGAACGACTGATTTTTGTCGTAGGGTTGATTGGGATGCCCCTTTTGCTGCGCCCGCTGATTGCACCTGCCGCTCAAACGCATCTGACAAGCAACATCTCGATCGTTATTCTTGCTGGACTATTGGTGGGGGTTGGAACTCGTGTCGCTAACGGCTGCACTTCAGGACACGGTGTTTGCGGTATTTCCCGGTTCTCTTTGCGCGGGATCGTTGCGACGGTGATTTATATTCTGGCCGGTGCTCTGACTCTGGCGTTGTTCCGAAATGTTTTGGGGTTGATATGATGCGCGGTTTGTTTGCTTTTGCAGCCGGATCACTTTTTGGAACCGGGCTATTGATCTCGGGGATGACTAATACGCGCAAGGTTCAGGGTTGGTTGGACATTTTTGGTAATTGGGACCCTACGTTGGCCTTTGTAATGGCGGGGGCTATCATACCGATGTTGCTGGCTTGGCGCTTGACCCGCGGCAGAACGCCTTTAGTCGGCGGCCAATTCCCGGCCAAGCCAAGTATGGAAATTGATCGTCGTCTCGTTGTCGGGTCTGTATTATTTGGGATGGGTTGGGCCTTGGCGGGATTGTGCCCCGGTCCGGCGATGGCATCGCTCAGCTACGGCGGAATCAACGGGGTTTTGTTTCTCATCGCAATGATTGCCGGCATGTTGGCGGCGCCACCTCTGGGCAGACAACTGGACAGGCTCGCAAACGCGTCCTAATCAACTGCCATGGAGATTCGTCGAATAACACACCGCTATGCCGTTTCACCGCAAATCACTGTTGATGACGTGCCAGCCATCGCAGAGGCTGGTTTTGTCAAGGTGATATGCAACCGTCCAAACACAGAAGTTCCAACCGAAATGCATTCAGATGCGATCGGAGAGGCTGTTCGCGCTGCGGGGATGGAATACGAAGTTCTGGAGTTGACACATCAGACGATGACTCCGGAAAACGTCGCCCGCCAAAAGAGTTTGGCCGAAAGCTGTGAAGGCCCAGTACTCGCCTATTGCGCTTCCGGGACCCGATGCTCGGTCGTATGGGCACTTGGGCAGTGCGACTGCATGAGTGCCGAAGAAATTTTAGAAGCGACAAGCAAGGCTGGATACGCTTTGGAAGGACTGCGCCCAGCTTTGGAACAGATGGAAAAGTCGCAAAGTTGAATTGATTTTATCCCACGGGCTCCTGCTCGTCGGTTTCATTTGAACCGGCGAATTGCCTGATATCGCTCAAGTTATGCTCCGGAGTCGCATATGTCACTTGTTGACGGTCAGGTACGATCAGTTCGGTCGAGTCCATCGTAACAGGCTTGATGACTTCACGGGTCGGTTCTACGGCTTGCCAGTCTTGGGGTTCGGGCGCCAGGCCGGTTTGCATATGCAGGCTTTGATCAGAGGCCAAAAGCGCCGGCTCGCGCACCTGTTCATTGATACGAATTGCGCGCATACCACCGCTTTGACCTAAACGCCCCACCGCTATTCGCGTCCTGTCAATTGTTGTGATTTCGGTATGATCCAGACGGACCCCATTCAACGGCACTACATCACCAATCTGCAGGTTTGATAACTCCGCCAGTGGTAATGACATGCGGCAAATCACAGATTGCAGTTCGGCCCGGATCACTCCGGCGGCCTGATCCAGATTTGGGCCATTGTCGACTGATTCCACAGCCTCGGCATCTTCGGTTACCGTTGTTTCCGGCAAAACGACGCACACGTGACCCTGCCGAGCACCTCCCGCCAACTCCACAGTCAGGTCAAATACGCGGTATGAGGCATCAATCAGGGCCAGAGTTAGCGAGCGCAAATCTTTTGCGCGTGCGGAAAATTCCAGTCCTGACAGGCTTGATACATCCGTTGGCGCGTCCACCAATTCTTTGGCGCGTCGCAACACCCCTTCGGCCAGAGGAGACGTCATTGCGGCATCAGTATCCGTAAATACACGCGACTGAGGCGGATTCGCCAAAACCTCTCCAATCGTCTGTTTTTGCAGTATTGCCGAAACGCAACCTGGGTCCAGACAAAAAGCCGCAGGTCCTGTGTTATCTGAGTCCACCAGCAACAATAACCAATCGTCCTGAACAGATTTACACAGTTCGGACGGCATGCGTGTGGCTTGTTTCGCGCCAATCACAGTGAGTGACAAGTTGAACTTGTCTTCGCCCTCGCGCGCGCATGCTAAGCGAAGCGCCCGCAATACCGAACGATTGCCTCTCGCGGCATTGTCTTGCCCAGTCGAAAGCTTGCGCACTAAGGCTGCGTTGACCTTTTCCGTCATGGCATCGAGTCGCCGTAAAATATTGATCCGTTACCCAGTGTACTCTGCAGACGGTTACAAATGTATTTATGACCAATTTATTGTGCAGCCTGTTGATAAGCCACCGGCAGACTCACCCGGAACGCCGCTCCGCCATGCCCCGGTAAGTACGCAATGTCGCCCCCAAGGCGCTGCATGATCTCACGGCAGATCGCAAGTCCCAGGCCTGCACCACCCGCTTTGTCCGAGCCGACCCGCGCAAATTTCTCGAACACCAATGCTTGAGCCTCGGCTGGAATACCGCTGCCATTATCGACGAAATCGATCACGACTTGTCCACCGACATCATGGGTCGATATGGTCAATTCTGGCAAAGCTGCATCGCAATATTTCTGTGCATTGGAAATTAGATTGATGAATACCTGTCCTAGCCGGTCAAGGTCAGTGTGCAGTTGGATGCGTTCGCTCGCGCGAACCCGCCGAACGCTCAGCTTTCCGTCGCCGCCCGCCAACGCGCCGGAAATGGCACGATCCAGAACCGCACTCAGACTTCCGTCGCCGGTATTCAAGCTGACTTGACCACTCTCCAACACGCTGAGATCCAACAGGTCGTCCAATAGCCTCGTTAAGCGTAAAGCCTCGTCATGGATGATGGCAGCATATCGTGTTTGCTCTTCTGCGCTTAAACCGTCAGTGTCTCGCAAGATTTCGGAAAATGCGCGGATTGATGTCATCGGAGTTCGCAGCTCATGGCTCACTTGGCTCAGAAAGGCGTCCTTCTGCTTTGATACCTGGGTCAGCTTGGTGTTTGCTTCGCGCAGTTTCAGGGCAGTCCGACTCAGCTCGTTTGATTTGGCTTCAAGCTGACTGGAATATTCCAACAACTGCGCGGATTCGTCTGCAACGGCCAGCAGGTCTTCGACAGATACCGAAGCCCCGCCAACAATCTGACCGATCATCGCGTGTGCTGTCGCCGCACCGACAGAACCGCTCAATTCACGTTCAAGCCGCTGCAAAAAGCCGGGGGTGGGTTCGGGCAGTCGACCTGTACGGCCGTTTTGCCTTTCGGCTTCCGCTTGAAAGAACTCCTGGGCCGGAACTACCCCAAGAATTCGCTGTGTCATGATCATCAGATCTTCGCTTTGGGCTACCGATCCTGTCCAGCCTTGCGGTGCAACAGAATGGTCAAAAACATTCACGAATTGCGCACCCTGCAAACGTTCCAACGGACTGGGAAAACTTAACAGCGAAGCAACACAGAACCCGATTGTATTCAAAGATAGGGACCACATCACGGAATGGACCATAGGATCGATTCCTTCAATCCCGAACAGGGCTTGCGGCCTTAGCCAACCCCACCCAAAAGGCCCGTTTTCAATGACCGAGATCGGAATAATCCCACCGCCCATTCCCGGTAGTAACAGAGTATATATCCACAAGATAAATCCAATGCTCAGCCCAACCAGCGCACCGGTTCGGGTGGCTCCTCGCCAAAACAGTCCGCCCACCAACGCGGGAAGAATTTGGGAAATTCCGGCAAAGGCCACCAGCCCGATTGAGGCCAGCGCTGCCCCCCCACCCGACACGCGATAATAGAAGTATCCCAGCGCCATAATAACTGCGATGGAGACCCTGCGTGCCATCAACACGATCGTCCGAACATCACCCGAAACGGAGGCTGACCCTTCATGTGTGCTTAACCAGATCGGCATCACCACGTGGTTCGAAACCATAGTCGACAAGGCCATTGCCGTTACGATAACCATCGATGTGGCAGAAGAAAAACCGCCGATAAACGAAAGCATTGCAAGCCAATCATTGCCCTGAGACAGCGGCACTGTCAGCACGAATAAATCCGGGTTTGACCCTTTGGGCATAAGGTCCAACCCAATTACCGCTATCGGAACGACAAACAGGCTCATCAGCAGCAGGTACAGTGGGAAAGCCCAAGCAGCCGTTCTTAGATGGCTTTCATCATCATTTTCTACGACCATGACCTGAAACATTCGCGGCAGGCAGATAAATGCAGCTGCCGATAAGAAAGTAAATGTGGCCCAGCGGCTTGCATCTACATTCCATTTGCCGATCTCCGACGCGTCTATGCGTTCCATCATCGGAGCCAATCCACCGGCAATACCCCAAACGACGAAGATCCCAACCGCCAGCAACGCAAACAATTTCACAACAGATTCCAACGCGATCGCGGTGACTACACCATGATGTCGTTCATTCACATCCAAGTTTCGTGTTCCGAACAGAATGGCAAATACCGCTAGTCCTGCGGCCACCCAAAACACGCTGGATCCCTCTCGATACAGACCCGTTGGGTCTGCCTCGGCAAAAATCGAGAAAGACAACGTAATCGACTGTAATTGCAGCGCGATATAGGGTGTTCCGCCCACTACCGCCAATGTCGTCACGCAGATAGCCAAGGTGTTGGACTTACCGTACCTGGAAGAAATCAAGTCCGCGATGGATGTGACGCGCTGGCTGCGCCCAACCCTTACCAGCTTTCGAAGACCCCACCACCAACCGACCATTACCAAGGTTGGGCCCAAGTAGATGGTAACGAACTCCAACCCCGAGCGGGCTGCGTTTCCGACCGCACCATAAAATGTCCAAGCTGTACAATAAATCGACAAAGACAATGTATAAATCAGTGGCGAGCGTAACCATTTACCCCGCCCTGCTGCCGCTAGCCGATCAGCGGCAAAGGCAACACCGAATAACAGCACCACATAGCCCAGACACACAAGTATCAGGACATTCAGCGTTGCCATGTGTCCGCCTCCGCATCACCTTTTTCACGCGCAGCAAGCCTCCTTGCCGCAAAGCCAAAGACGACATTGATCAGGATCAAAACAGCCCAGCAGGCGAAAATATAGAAAATCGCCGCGGATAGCGGCACTGCGCCGGTCCCATCACTTTCATCCGGCCAAAGTAACGGAACGGCAAGTAATGCAGCACCAAGGAACGGCAACAAGCGCGCCGCGTCCATCAAACGGCGCCGACGATAGCTTTGCCTTTCCAGAAACAAAGACGGTCGTCGGTGCTCGCCCTGTTCTTCTGGGGTCATAACCGCGAAGCCTGAGCATGAAGGTCACGCACGGCAGTCAAAACTTCGGCATTCGAAAACGGCTTGGTCATGAACCGGCTAACACCGGCTTTTTCCGCCATTTCCCGATCCCGTGATTGTCCCCGTGCGGTCAGCATCAGAACAGGCAATCGCTGCATATCCTGGTGCTCGCGCAGATCGCGAAGGATCTCCATACCGCTTTTGCCCGGCAGCATTACATCCAGAATAACCAAATCCGGTTCGGCTGCCTTGATCACCTGAACAGCGTCTGTGCCTTCAGCGTGCGTTTCAACCTGCCAACCTTCACGAGTTAGCAGAAATCGGATCGCCTCGGTAATGTTGGGCTCATCCTCAATCAACAGAACCTTACGGCTCATATTTGCAATCCCTCCCCATGACCGGTGGCGCACAGGACCGCCCGTCAGGGGTAGATTAAGCGCTCTGTCAGGAAACTGTCAAAAGCCTTCGCTCAGAATTGATGGTTCGCGACGCGAAGAGCATTCAGTTTTTGGACAAATCCGACAGCTGGTTCCGACTTGCAAAGGTGCTAACCCTGATTGAGGACTGTCATCAACCGGCAGAACCAACATTACCGAGCGATAAACGGGATCGGTCCCAAAGGCCGAGGCAGGTTGCGGCCAAGCAACCGCGTAACAGTTGAATTCTGCTGCATTTCTCCCAAGTTGCACAACACGCTTTCGGATCGGCACGAGTGGGCGGTTTAGTGCCGCAAATACTGGCCAAAGTGGGCACGCCTCGCCATGTCGAGGCATGGCAAAACCGGGTGTCGGCTTGTAAAACAAAACGCTGCCAGAAGCGTCGCAGATCACCAAACCTGCTGGTTGTGACATCATTTTTTCGGGCAAAGTGGCAATCCGACGCAATACCGTCGGAAGATCTACCGAAAACATTTGGGCAAGAGCCAGCGGTTCCGGGTTTGCTGGATCAAACACTTCCGCCAATTCACTAAGCGGCAAGGCCCGTGCATCACTAACATAAAGATCGAGGACATCAGACGCGATCGTACGAGCAGCCGCTGTATCAAGATCTTCCAGTGGAACGCTGTTGATATCACTATCGACTTCTAGATCGGGGAAATGGAAGCCGATCTTATTAAAAAACGCTTCGACCGCGTCTAGCGGGGCAACGCGTAATTCCCCCTGCCCTTCGCTATCGTCCAGATATGTCACCAATGCCTTTGAACTTTCCGCCAGCCGTTCGGCATCCTGGTGCAGGTTTCGATGGAAACGATCCCGCCAAGCCGCTTCTATCTCACCTGGCTCGGCTAAAATGGCGGCAGTCGAGCGAATGGCCGCAGCCGTCGACAAAACCTCGTGCATTGATGCCGCCAGATGCGGATCATGGGTAAGGCGATCAGATAATGTTTCAACCGTGCGCTCCAAGGATACAACCCGACGGTGCATTTGCGCCAGAACAGCTGACCATCCGGGAAAACGCCCTGCGAATTCTTCCATTCCGTCAAGTTCAGGCTGTTGACCAACTGCGTCTGCGGCAGCTTCGCGAAGCGCCGAAATCAACGTTTCTTCGATACCCTGGGTCAGCAAAGAAGGCTCAACCGACAGCGCTCCGGCTATATCCATCAACAATTTTCCGCCAATCCTGCGACGGTTGTGTTCGATCAGGTTCAAATACGACGCAGAAATCCCCACTTGACGCGCCAGTTCTGCTTGGCGCAGACCCGAAATCTGCCGCCGTTCGCGTATTCTACTGCCTGTCAGTGTGTCCCGCATGATCAAACTTCCTAAAGTGAAAAACCGGTAATTTCAGAGAAGTTTTCAGTTTTTCTTATTGATTATAAAATTTTACCCCGGTGTTTCCAACATATCTTTACACCGTTGACAGAAATGAGGCAGCAGCTGAGTTACCTAAACGCAAGCTACCCCTTCTCATTGCAGTAAATACCAGTCACCATGCGTATATGAGCGACCCTGCTTTCGAATATGCCCCCATCGGCCTTGTCGAGTTGGAAAACCGTATCATCCGTCGATGCAACCTACAGTTTGCGCGGACCTTCGGTGGCGAAGAAGCGGAATACCGCAACATGCCGTTGCTGCACCTTTATCCGTCCGTCGCCGATTGGGAACGGATCGGTGCCCGCAGTTTAGAGGTAATGCGGGACACAGGCTATTACTCGGACGAACGTGTGATGCGACGGCGCAATGGCAATTTGTTTTGGTGCCGCGCCAGGGGGCGGTCGCTGACTCCGGACGACCCCTTCCGCCATGGAATATGGAGCTTTTCCGACATCTCCGAAGAGCGGCCGCTTGTGGAGTTGACGACCCGTGAACGCGAGGTAGCGATCCTCTCGTGCAGAGGTTTGTCCGCAAAGGAAATCGGCGCGGAATTAGGGTTGAGTTATCGCACAATCGAGGCGTACAGAGCCCGCCTGCTAGAAAAATTCGGCGCGCGAAAACTGCCAGAGCTGGTGGCCAAGTTGTCAGGAATGCCCTTGTAAACGAAACTTGCGCAGAAATTTGTGGGAAAGCCCCTGCTTTTGAGGGTCAGACGATGCTTTTCTTGACCAACTGCTTCGCTTATAACGCTGCGTAATCAAATCAAAGCCTGGGCAAAACAAACGGGCCAAAGGGGAACCTTCGAGGACACTCATGACAGATACCAAACACGAAGCGGATGTAGCGTTCATCAAGGCACTGGCCGAACTGTTGCGCGAAAACGATCTGACTGAACTGCAGGTAAAACGGGAATACGGAGAGGAGGACAGCCTTAACGTCCGCGTAAGCCGCCTATCGCAAACGGCGCCGGCCGCTCCGGTTCAGGTTTCAGTGCCAAGCGCAGTCCCTGCCGCACCGGTCGCCGCCCCGGCGGCAGCACCTGCCGTGGTCGAAGCTCCTGTGGCTTCGGAAGATCCCGCCAGCCACCCTGGTGCAGTGACTTCACCCATGGTCGGCACCGTTTACATGCAGCCTGAACCAGGGGCACCCGCCTTCATCACTGTCGGTGCTTCCGTTTCCGAAGGCGACACATTGTTGATCGTCGAAGCCATGAAAACGATGAACCATATTCACGCGCCCAAGTCCGGTACTGTCAAACGCATTCTTGTCTCAGATGGCGACGCCGTGGAATTCGGCACTCCTCTTGTGATCGTTGAGTAAGGCGGGCCAATGTTCGACAAAATCCTGATTGCCAATCGAGGCGAGATCGCCCTGCGTGTGATACGCGCCGCGCGCGAGATGGGGATTAAGACGGTCGCCGTCCACTCTACCGCCGACAGCGACGCGATGCATGTACGCATGGCGGACGAATCTGTTTGCATTGGTCCTCCGCCCAGCCCGCAAAGTTATCTTTCTGTACCTGCGATCATTTCAGCTTGTGAAATAACAGGTGCGCAGGCAATCCACCCCGGCTATGGCTTCTTGTCCGAGAATGCCGAGTTCGTGCAGATCGTCGAAGACCACGACATCACCTTTATTGGCCCGACTGCCGAACATATTCGCGTCATGGGAGACAAGATTACTGCCAAGGATACGATGAAAGAACTTGGTGTTCCATGCGTTCCGGGTTCGGACGGTGGTGTGCCTGACCTCGCAACGGCACGGAAAATCGGCGAGGAATTTGGTTATCCCGTTATAATTAAAGCCACAGCAGGCGGCGGCGGTCGCGGTATGAAAGTCGCCATGAGTGCTGACGAAATGGAAAGCGCATTCATGACCGCCCGAGCCGAGGGTAAAGCTGCCTTTGGCAACGATGAAGTGTATATCGAGAAATACCTGACCACACCGCGCCACATTGAAATCCAGGTCTTCGGTGATGGAAAAGGTAACGCCGTGCATCTGGGCGAGCGCGATTGCTCTCTGCAGCGCCGCCATCAGAAGGTGTTTGAAGAGGCCCCCGGACCCTGCATCACCCCGGAGGAACGCGCCAAAATCGGTAAGGTCTGCGCGGATGCAGTTGCCAAAATCAATTACATTGGCGCAGGAACCATCGAGTTCCTGTACGAAAATGGTGAATTTTACTTCATTGAGATGAACACCCGTCTGCAAGTGGAACACCCAGTGACCGAAGGCATTTTTGGCGTTGATCTGGTTCGCGAACAAATTCGCGTTGCCGCTGGCGAGCCTATGTCGTTCGGTCAGGACGATCTGGAAATCAACGGTCATGCCATCGAAGTACGGATCAATGCTGAAAAGCTTCCGAATTTTTCACCCTGCCCAGGTAAAATCACAGCATATCATGCTCCCGGCGGTCTGGGAGTGCGAATGGATTCAGCACTTTATGACGGCTACTCGATCCCACCTTACTACGATTCATTGATCGCGAAACTGATCGTTCAGGGACGTGACCGGGCCGAAGCATTAGCCCGTCTTGAACGCGCATTGGGCGAACTGATTGTGGATGGCATTGATACCACCGTTCCGCTGTTTCACGCTTTGCTTCAGGAACCAGACATTCATAGCGGTAATTATAACATCCACTGGCTGGAGCGCTGGCTTGCGGAGCATATGGCCCAGTAAGAAAATCGGATCGGGGGGAGCAATCCCCCCGGTTTCAGGTCGCCCGACATGAGTCTTTCTCCTGAACTTCTTTTGCATGGCTATTCCATTGGGATTTTTCCGATGGCCGAACACCGCGACGATCCCGAGCTATTTTGGGTCGACCCTAAATTTCGTGGTGTTTTCCCCTTGGATGGCTTTCACATTTCACGCAGCCTTGCCCGGCGCATTCGCAAGTGTGGCTATACAATAACGATCAATCAGAATTTTGACGGTGTGGTGGATGGTTGTGCCGATCGCAGCGACACTTGGATCAATCCCGAATTGCGCAGATTGTACCGCTCACTGCACCATTCCGGGCATGCGCATTCTTTGGAGGTTTGGGAGGATGAAGAATTGGTCGGAGGCGTCTTCGGCGTTGCCCTCGGGGCGGCATTTTTCGGCGAAAGTATGTTCTCCCTTCGCAAGGACGCATCAAAAATTGCGTTAGCATACATGGTGGATCGATTGCGCCGAACAGGATTCACATTATTCGACGCTCAGTTCCTGACTGCTCATCTCGCCTCCCTCGGAGCGATCGAAATTCCACGGGCCGTTTATCAGTCGGAACTAAAGCAAGCCCTTGATCTGAGTGCAGACTTCACTGCCCAGCTGTCCCAGACGCCTCAAGGAGTGATACAGCGGATTACCCAAACATCGTAACGTGCGTGATCCAGTGCGTTCAGCGCAGGGGACGTGGCAATCATCCATCCATCGAACAGCTGCTCGGCCTTGTCCTGTTCCCAAATCGTCAGATAAGCAAACGCATCCCCGGTTGGGTTATCAGCCGGATAGCGACAATCCCCTAACGCAACGTCCAACCCGAAAACGGCCTTCGTTTCGCCGGTCCGGATCTCAAAATCCATTGTTTGGCCGCTTACCTTGTCCAAGCCTCGCATAGCAGCCCCAGGGCCAGATTCTGCCCTTTGCTGGGCAGATGCGCCCGTCACAGCTAACGCGAATAATACCGCCAATGCGCGTGTCATTCGCTATTGTCTCCAGCCACAAACTTGACCAAGAGTGAGATCAGGCTTACCGCACCTTGCGTATCCTCAATCTCATCCCCGGCTTCAAAGTAGAATGGTGATCCGCCGGGCATAACTTCTACAAAATTCCCGCCCAAAAGCCCTTCGGATGAGATGATTATAGCGCTGTCGTCCGGAATAAGAACACCTTCGGCCACGGAAAAACTGGTATCGGCGCGATAGGTATCAGGGTTCAGGGAAACATTTGTAATCGTGCCGATCTTGACACCGGCCAAACGAACATCGGTACCCACGCCTACACCTTCCAAAGACCGGAACGACGCCCCAAGCTCGTAACCAGTTCGGTTCTGCGAAAAACCAGTCGACTGGCTAGCATAGACACCGAACGCCACGGCACCTGCTAAAACGACCCCACCGACAAGAATTTCGGTTAAATTGTAAGTCGACATTGCTCGCCTCGCTTATTCCGGGCTCCACGCCTCGTAGTCTTTGCGTTCGACAGGGTTTACGCGGCGCAAGGAACCTGCTGGGGTATAAGCTAACGCTGTACCCGTTAGGTTTTCTTGATGTGGTTTTTCCCAGGACTTATGTGGCAGTGGCTTATCTGTCGGGGGTTCATCCCAAGTGCGATGTAGCCATCCGTGCCAATCAGGGTCAATGCGGCTTGCCTCGGCTTCACCATTGAATATGACCCAGCGCTTGCTATCGTCCGCAGTGCGATAGAACACATTTCCTTCGTCGTCTTCGCCTACCTTGACGCCCTTGCGTGCGGTGTAAATCTGAGTGTTCAAGGTTGCCCCATTCCACCAAGTCACGGCCCGCAAAAGAGTGTTCAGGATTCCCATCGGTAACCTCCGACAATTTTGTTCCTGCAGATATGAACCAAAGGCGGGCGGAGGTCCAGTGTCACGTCGAGATTGCCTTGTGTTCCGGTAGAAACGCCGTCACTTCGATTTCGATGCGGTATTTCGGATCGATCAAACCGCACTCAATCATTGTAGCCGCAGGCGGGTTGTCGCCAAATGTTTTCGCAAGAACAGGCCAGCAAGGTTCAAACTCTTTTCTGTCGGGCAGCATGTATGTCACGCGCACTACATCAGCGAAGCTTGCGCCAGCTTTCGCAAGAGCACCTTCGATAATTTCCAATGCAGACAGACACTGCCCTACAACATCGTCCCCCTGGCCGACGGTACCAGCAACGTGAATAAAGCCGCCAGCAACTACGGCGCGACAATACCCGACTTTGACCTCGAATTCACCGCCAGAAGATATTCTTTGAATCGTCAATTTGCCCTCACATAAAAACGGCGCGGGATGTACCGCGCCGAAGCTATCAAATCGTTTAGTTTTTAACCTGCCGAAGCGGATTCCTGCGCTGAATCAGCATATATAATCAAAGGTTGAGCGTCCGAAGTCACGGCCTCGAGATTTACCACAACTTCGGCGACGTTCTTTAGCCCAGGCAATTCAAACATTGTGTCCAGCAGTATATCCTCGAGGATCGATCTTAGGCCGCGCGCACCGGTCTTTCGTTCAATTGCCTTTTTGGCAATCGCTTTGAGTGCATCGTCTGTAAACGCCAGCTCGGAGTCTTCCAGTTCGAATAGACGTTGGTACTGCTTGACCAAAGCATTCTTAGGCTTGGTGAGGATCGTAACCAAAGCGTCTTCATCCAGATCTTCCAATGTGGCCAGAACGGGTAGTCTGCCAACAAATTCAGGGATCAGGCCGAACTTCAACAAATCTTCAGGCTCAAGTTCTTTAAAGATTTCGCCCACACCACGCTCGTCATTGTCACGGACATCTGCGCCAAAGCCCATTGCAGATCCCTTGCCCCGTTGAGCAATGATCTTGTCCAATCCGGCAAAGGCACCACCGCAGATGAAAAGGATGTTGGTTGTGTCCACTTGCAGGAATTCCTGTTGCGGATGTTTACGGCCGCCCTGTGGCGGGACACTTGCAACGGTACCTTCCATCAGTTTAAGCAAAGCCTGTTGAACGCCCTCACCCGATACATCGCGTGTGATCGATGGGTTTTCTGACTTACGGGTAATTTTGTCGACCTCGTCAATATAGACGATACCGCGTTGTGCACGTTCAACATTGTACTCGCTGGCCTGCAACAACTTGAGAATGATGTTTTCGACATCCTCTCCCACATAACCGGCTTCGGTCAGGGTAGTCGCATCCGCCATCGTAAACGGCACATCCAAAATCCGCGCGAGCGTTTGGGCCAGCAAGGTTTTACCGCACCCAGTCGGGCCGATTAACAGAATATTTGACTTCGCCAGCTCAATATCACTGCCGGCTTTTTGAGCGTGATTCAGACGTTTGTAGTGATTGTGCACCGCTACAGACAAGACCCTCTTGGCAGTTGCCTGACCAATCACATAGTCGTCCAGAACCTCGCAAATATCCTTGGGCGTAGGCACCCCATCCGACGACTTCAATCCGCTGGCTTTGGTTTCCTCACGGATAATATCCATGCACAATTCAACGCATTCATCGCAGATGAAAACGGTTGGCCCCGCGATCAGCTTACGTACCTCATGCTGGCTTTTGCCGCAGAAACTACAGTAGAGCGTGTTTTTACCGTCACCGCCTGAATTCGTCGCCATTTTGTACCTTTCGGGCTCCGTCCCTGCGGCCCTGACCGGGCCGCGCTTTCCGCCTGTTGTTGTAGCTTAGGCCAGCGTTGTAGCGGCTACAATCTCAAAATCACACTTTACGAATGACTGCGGGATTTAGACTTCAGGATTCGTCCTCATCCATTTTGGCACGGTTTTCCACAATCTCATCGATATGGCCCCACTCTTTGGCTTCTTCAGGGCTCATGAAATTGTCGCGGTCCAAAGCCTTTTCAACGGCCTTTTTTGTCTGCCCGGTATGACGGACATATATGTCATACAGGCGATCCTTAAGTTTCTGCGTCTCTGCCGCATGGATCATGATGTCGCTTGCCTGACCCTGGTATCCGCCACTGGGTTGGTGCACCATAATCCGGCTGTTGGGCAGCGAAAATCGCATTCCCTTTTCGCCACCGGCCAGCAAAACCGATCCCATCGACGCCGCCTGACCGATTACCAAAGTCGAACATTTTGGCTTAATGTATTGCATTGTATCGTAAATCGACAGCCCGCTTGTCACAACTCCACCAGGCGAGTTGATGTAGATCGATATCTCTTTGTTCGGATTTTCTGCCTCAAGATGCAGCAACTGAGCCACCACAAGATGGCTCATCCCATCGTGGATGGGACCATTGATAAAGATGATCCGTTCTTTCAGCAAACGAGAGAAAATGTCATAGGCGCGCTCACCCCGGCTGGTCTGCTCGACAACCATCGGAACAAGCGTATTCATATAGGTATCTACTGGATCGAACATTCGGAACCTGCCTGCTTTGCTGTGGATCGGGACACTACCCGTAAATGTGTTACCCGAGTCTTAGTGCCGCCGCCGGGGGGCTAAGCGGATCGGCGGGTCGCCTGACGCCTTGCGGTCCGTTTTGATCGATTGATCGGAAACTTAACACTTCCACACTCACCATATGCATGGCGAAAAAGATCGAACCCGGTAAAAACTCAAAAGTGGACAGGCCCATGACAGGCATGACATTTATCAAATTTCTTTAAATTTCGCATCGATTTGAGCCCGACATATGGAAATATTTGACTTCAATACTTCGAATGGTGTGGACAACTTAATACTGAAGTTGCACAAGTGCGATCAACTTATGCGATATCGAGCAAGTTAAGGAATCGAAAACAATGGCTCTTCCCCAGCTTTCACAAGAGTTGCCCTCTCAAGATTTGGTTGATTTAGTTGCTAACGCGGCGCGGGCTTCAAATTTTCTAAAAGCAATCAGCCACGAAGGCCGCCTTATGATCCTCTGTCATCTTGCCTCGGGTGAAAAATCAGTGACAGAGTTGGAAGAGTTGCTATCGGCGCGTCAGGCAGCGGTGTCACAACAATTGTCCCGCCTGAGGTTGGAGGGCATTGTTACTCCGCGTCGTGAAGGTAAGGCAATATTTTATCGCCTTGCCGACGAACGTCCAAGTCGTTTACTCGAAGTCGTTCACGAATTGTTTTGCTGAAATGGGGATGACAACGCGCATACAGCGTAGTCAATCAGCGATCGTATCAAAGGCATGGCGATCCGGAAAACGGAAAGTTATTCCAATGCTCGTTACCCATCATCACTCAATAGCGCTATTTCTGATCTGAAACCGGTGGACCTCGGTTTACATACATTACAAACTTGTGGCTCCACTCTGTGAAAGCTGCTAACCCCACTGTTGCATGTAATTATGGAGATGCTGATGATCCGCGCAATTCTGATTGGGCTGGCCCTTTTTTCCCTGACCGGTTGTGAGACAGCGAAAGGGGCGGGCAAAGACATTGAGAAAGCAGGCGACGCCATTCAGAACGCAGCGACGGATGTTCAGCAAAGTCTATAATTGCTCATCATGTTGCGCTGTTGCAACGCATTTCTGCGATATGTAGTTGCTTGCCATACGTAAGTTGTCTAAGGTAGCGAACACAGGTGCATAGACGCGGCACTGCATTTCTGACACTTCTACGGGGTTCTTCGGCCTATGCCAAAGAACCCCGTATCCATATTGGCGGTATGCGGTAGCCTGTACGAACCTTTGGTTCTGAAATAGGAAAAGGCGTCAGGTGCTCAGACGCGGTCTTTGCATGCATCCTTTCGGACACCCCTGACGCCTTGCCGGTTCGATCCACCCTAAAGCTTCTCGATCCAGTTGCCTCACCCCCTAAGGGGCTCTGGCTGCTACGTAACGCGCTATGTCGTTTCGCAGCTACACATCGACCTTGTAAGAGGCCAATCACCCAATCCGAATGCGAAATCCAGATCAACTGATCCACCACCGGTAAGCTATTGCATCAAGAAACAAATCCTAAGACTGTTTCTGACGCCGCAGCCCCCTTGGCCTTTGCGTCCCGCCGCTTTTCCGAAGATCCGCTGCGGTAATGAGACTGTTACATCACCGTCCTGATCGGACAAGAAAATAGCACTGCAGCATGAAAATTAGACGGGGATAAACTGTTGATATCCGCCGGGAGAACGATGTGGATAACTCTGATACTGACGTTTTTGCGAGGGGTTGAAAGTGGAAAAGTAAAAACTTGTTCGATAGCCCGGTTTCCAGGCGGTTTCTGCAACTGCAAAGGCGTTTTGAAGCGACTCGGCAGCGAGTCCCCAATACCTGCGCAGCAGAATCACTGAACATCCGATCTGGACAGCAACAGATTCGATTGCTTTGAAGTGGCCAGTTCCACACATTTGACGTTCGGCACGGGTGGCAGGTGTGTTATGCGCCAGACACGTCAACAAAGAACCGCTTAGGCCGGACGACCGTTTTGGCACCGCAGGCACCGCGCCAAAGTTTCGCGAGGATCAAACCAAGCCGCGGCGGGGAATACCACTTTCTGGTCCGACCCATTACCGAAACGAATGCCTCGGTCATCCGGCCCGCCTCCCTCCCTGTGGAGACCTGGCTGTTTCCCAAAGCGCCTCGACCCGTCCGCGTTATTTGACACGCAATGCCGCAATCTGGTTCCAACTGCGAAAATTACCCATAATCCGGGACGGGCCGAAAACGCTTCAGTTCACCTGGCGTTCCAGAACGGTGCTGTAGGTCGTTCCGGTCCGCAGGCTACGGAAATCTGCATAGATCCTGCCGCCCTCGTACCGCGCATCAATCAAAGCGTTCACCCCAATCGCGGGTTCGGACGAGCTTTCGACGATGCCGATCTTGCCTGAACCATCCTGACTGATCGAGCCGGTGGCCTCGTAGAGTGTCCAGTCATCCATGGCATTGCGCCGCCACATGCTGGGCCCCCAGAACACGTTGTCCTGTTGCGTCTGGATGTCGAGCACCCATTCCGATTGGTTAAAACGCGGTGCATCCCCGGTGGCTGAATTCGAAGGCGACACCGTCGTTTGGCTGGCCGTCCAAGTGCCGCGAAGGTCGGGCGTGGTATCGGCGGCAACCACCGTGCCAAGGGCGAGGGTTGTGGCCAGAGCGGCTGCTCCGGCAGTCATGTATCTGGTCATTGGCTCTCTCCATCTCATGGGGCCGTTGCTGGCCTTTTGAACAGATTGGGAGAGAGCTGGCGGGTTACAACTTACCTAAGGGAAACTTCATAATTGGTTTAGATTAGCGTTAACTGGCGGCATGTTTCACGGCCATTTTGACCCGTAATGTGGGCTTTAGATCGCGCTACAGTGTTTCATAAATGGCTTTTACTTGGGCGGGAACCAGCCCACCCCAACTCGGTTAGTGACAGTGATAGGGCTTTGAGCCCGCGTGGCAGCACTGGCCCGGAGGTGAATCACTTCTACAGCCTCCACCGTGGGCAAAAGCCGTGGTTGCGGTCAGCGATGCAATGACCGTCGCCAGAAACAAATGTCGCATTTGAAAATCCGATTTTCCATAAAAAACTGCGCGTTAAAAAACGCTAACAGTCTTACCCGACACCACAAGTTCCATATCGATGAAATTTTAGTTAGTTCGGAGCGTTTTAGGACTGAACGTGTGGAACCCTGACGAGCAAACGCGTTTGCAACAACTGATCAAAAAAACCGAGGGCAGCGCCGGTCCGAGGGGAGGCGCAAACGCGCCACCCCATGGGGGCGGATCGGCGCGGCCCGGCGGTGCCGCCGGGCGGGTGGGTTGGTGTATTTCGCTAAAGTCACAACAACAATTGAAGCAACCTCTCACCAAAGATAACGAGGATCGCCGCTCTACCTGCCCAAGTTCCCGTGCTTTCACCAAATTTTTCAGCAAACTTCAATGTCGAAACTTTTGTCATTTCGCCGATATGTGCAGCCAACTTTGATCCGACTTTTTGAAACCCGTCGCCGGCTTCACCTATCAACTCATCAGTCTGCTCATTTGGCGATTTCAGTGAAATTTTGAGTTCTATGAGACGTTCTTCTAACCTTTGAAGTTCGTCTTCCTTCAGAAGGAAATCAGGACCTTGATTGTGCCCGAGACTGTCAGGAATGTCGCTGCGTACAACAGACAAAAGCTCCAAAATGCTCGGTATGTCTTCAATAATGGATTGAACGAGTTCGGTATTCGGAAACTCGATCCGCTCATCTTCGCCATCTTCAGATACATCTAGATAAATGCGATGATCAGCGGGGAATAGATCGCCTTCAAAATGATCCTCGACGGCTCGAACTACTTCATCCAATTGATTGGCCAAGATGGAGTTTCCGAAGTACTTTAGTACTACTTCACGGCTTGAGCTTTCTTGGTTCCAGACGCTCGATGTTAGTTCGTCGAAATTCGCAAAAACGTGCCCGCTAATTAGATTGTGAAAATCTAAATCACCGAAGTCTTGGAACTCAAGTTCTAGCCATTCGACTATTTCTTTAGCTTTCTTTTCACCACTCCAACTAAGGTCCAAATCAGGTGGAGCACTAGGCTCATATACTTCTAACTCGCCGTAGATCATTCCAATTACCAGAAACATAAGTTTCTCGGCAGCTTAACTGCATGCGGTTTGCTTTCAAACCCTGAGAGTGCATCCAACACTTGAGGCAGTAATGTTTAAATCTTATCCTTCTCGATGTGTGGCGAAGGAGCCAAGCAAAGAGAAAAAAGTTGAATAACCTATCGGCACTCCTCGATCCCCACCGCGTGGGCACACAGTTGGCTGCGCCAACCGCTTTCGCCCACCCGCCGTAAAAATGGACAGCCTTAGCTGTCCATTTTTAAGGCGCTAATAAACGCTTCCTGCGGGATATCCACCTTCCCGAACTGACGCATCTTCTTTTTCCCCGCTTTCTGCTTGTCCAGCAGTTTGCGTTTCCGCGTGGCGTCGCCTCCGTAACACTTCGCGGTCACGTCCTTGCGCAGGGCCGAGAGGGTCTCGCGCGCGATGACCTTGCCTCCGATGGCGGCCTGGATCGGGATTTTGAACATGTGGCGCGGGATCAGGTCCTTGAGCTTTTCGCACATCGCCCGGCCCCGCATCTCGGCCCGGTCGCGGTGAACCATGGTCGACAGCGCGTCCACTGGCTCATCATTCACAAGGATCGACATTTTGACCAGATTATCCTCGGTGTAGCCGGTCATTTGGTAGTCGAAGGATGCATAGCCCTTGGTCACGGATTTCAGACGATCATAGAAGTCGAAGACGACCTCGTTCAGCGGCAGGTCATATACGACCATGGCGCGGCTGCCCGCATAAGTCAGGTCCAGCTGGATACCGCGGCGGTCCTGGCAGAGTTTCAGCACGTCGCCGAGGTATTCGTCAGGCACCAGAATGGTCGCCTTGATGCGCGGTTCTTCAAGGTGGTCGACCTTGGACAGGTCAGGCATGTCGGCGGGGTTGTGAAGCTCGATCATCTCGCCGTCTTTCATAAAGACGTGGTAGATCACGCTTGGTGCAGTGGTGATGAGCTCGATATCATATTCGCGTTCGATGCGGTCGCGGATAACCTCAAGGTGCAGCAGGCCGAGAAAGCCGCAGCGGAAGCCAAAGCCCAGCGCGGCCGAAGTTTCCATTTCGTATGAGAACGAGGCGTCGTTCAGAGCCAGTTTTTCAATCGCGTCGCGCAGGTCTTCGAATTCGGCAGAATCCACCGGGAAGAGGCCGCAGAAAACCACAGGCTGCGCAGGTTTGAAGCCGGGCAGAGCGTCTTCAGCACCATTGCGGTCGTTGGTGATAGTATCTCCGACGCGGGTGTCGCGGACCTGTTTGATCGAGGCGGTCAGGAAGCCGATCTCACCGGGGCCCAAGGAGTCTACCATCTCCATCTCAGGCCGAAAAACACCGATGCGGTCAACGTGGTGCAGGGTGCCGTTCGACATGAACTTAACCCGCATTCCCTTTTTCAGCGTGCCGTCCATGATACGCACCAGAACGATAACGCCGAGGTAGGCGTCGTACCATGAATCCACCAGCATCGCCTTGAGCGGCGCGTCTACGGTTCCCTGCGGCGCGGGCAGCTGGTGAACAATAGCCTCAAGCGTTTCATGGATACCCTGCCCCGTCTTTGCCGAAACCTGAATGGCGTCGGTGGCGTCAATACCAATCACATCCTCTATCTGTTCAGCAACGCGGTCGCAATCGGACGCCGGCAAGTCGATCTTGTTCAGGACCGGCACGATCTCATGATCAGCGTCGATGGCTTGATACACATTTGCCAGCGTTTGCGCCTCGACCCCTTGGGTCGAATCCACGACCAGCAGAGATCCCTCGACAGCGCGCATGGACCGAGAAACCTCGTAGGCAAAGTCCACGTGGCCGGGGGTGTCGATCAGGTTCAGCACGTATGCCTCGCCATTATCAGCGGTATAGTCGATGCGGACCGTGTTGGCCTTGATGGTGATGCCCCGCTCACGCTCGATATCCATGCTATCAAGTAGCTGTTCCTTCATATCGCGATCCTTGACCGTTCCCGTCTCTTGTATGAGCCGGTCGGCAAGAGTGGATTTGCCATGGTCGATATGCGCGACGATGGAGAAATTGCGGATATGAGCGAGGTCTGTCATGGAGTGGGATATGTCCGTAGTTTGGGGCCTCGTCAAGCAGTGAAACGTTGACTAAAAAGTCAAATCGACCTGTTTGGACCGACAGAAATTCACCCGAAATGAGGGAATTAAAAGGTACGTATCAGCAACCGTCAAATTAAGTCTCCTAAACGTAGGCGCAGTTTTCTCTGCCATTCCATCTTTTTGCTCGAACTGAACCCGCTGACAACTAACAATTCCAGAAGAATTTAATGCTCGATTTTGTGCTAAAGAAATAGGCAAGCGGCAACATTCACAGCGTTTTTGTAAATGTTTAAAACTCAAATCGAGCGAAAAACGGCAGGGATTATAAGTACCCACTCAGTGTTTTGAGAACGTTTTCACTTTACAGAGGGTTATTTATTGATCCGGAATCCAGTTTGATTCATAATTGCGCGCAAGCCGAGAGGGTCGTCAGAACTCTCCGGTCAGGCAAAGACGAGGCAAGGGCATGAAACAGTTTCTCTTAATCGCATTCTGTGCGACTTCGCTGACGGCGGTATCCCCGACACTGACGGAAGCTGCGCAAATCAAGCGAGCGTGTTTGGCATCGGACCGGGCCGCTGCAACGCGGGACAGGTGCAATTGCATCCAGCGAGTGGCCAATCAGGCGCTGACTAGTAGTGACCAGAAGACCGTAGCCAAGTGGTTCACCGACCCCCATCAGGCACAGGAACTCAAGATGTCGCAATCTGCGCAAGACGATGCGTTGTGGGATCGGTATCAAAACTTCGGCCAGATGGCGCAGGCTGTGTGCGGCTGATCCCTGGCGGGAAAGCTTGACCTGATCCTCGCTGCCCCTCAGAAAAGGCGCAGCGAAAAGGATTATGCATGGTGATGAAAGGGCTGACCCTGCGTGGGCTCGAGGTATTCGAGGCACTGGCAAGAACAGGATCTGTGGCGCAAGCTGCCGAGATCACAGGGCTTAGCCAGCCTTCGGTTTCCCAGCAACTTCGCAACCTGGAAAAGGCGTTGGGCACCGATCTGGTGGATCATGGGCGCCGCCCTATGCGCCTTACGCAGGCAGGGCGCAGCTTTCTTGCGCGCGCAGAAGCCATACTCGCGGAACTTCAAATGGCTCAAAGCGAGCTGACAGTTATGGACTTGGGACATCTTACCACATTGTCCATCGGGCTTATCGACGACTTTGACAACGACCTGACCCCGCGTCTGGCTACCTTGCTGGCTGACAGTTTAACCCGCTCCAAATTCAAACTAATAACTCTGCCCAGTCTGGAGATATTCGAGGAACTTGAATCCCAACGCCTGCACCTTGCCGTTTCCGCCCACAGTGGCGAAGTGATTGAAGGCGTGATCGAATACCCTTTGGTCCGCGACCCCTTTATCCTTGTTGCGCCTAAAGGATCGGGCGGTGCCGAAGCAGTGTTAAAAGACCTGCCATTTTTGCGATACGCGCGCGAACAACTGATCAGCCGTCAAATAGAGGGCCAGTTGGCCCGGCACGCCATGGAGTTCGAAGAACGGTTCGAGATAGGTTCGCACATGGCTTTGATGGCAATGGTCGCCCGTGGGCTGGGTTGGGCTGTAACAACCCCACTGGGATATATGCGCGCGGCAAGATTCCACGACGGACTAGAGGTCCACCCTGCCCCGTTTGGGGAAGTTTCTCGTACTATTTCCCTTTTTACGAGATCGGATTGGTCGGATCAGGTTCCAAACGATGTGGCTGATATGATCCGAAGGTTGATGAAACGTCAAATTATCGACCCAGCGGTAACGCAGGTCCCTTGGTTAGCTGATAAACTGGTTGTTATCGACAATTAAGATGTCAAATGATCGTGCAACCCTTTTGTTGCCGTTTCGATCAAGTAAAACGCTCCTTCGAAATCACCTGTGTAGTAAGGGTCGGGGATATGATCTTTCCCGATATGCGGTGAGAAATCCGTAAGCAACCTGACCGGAGTGCCCATACCCGGCGGCCGTAACGCTTCGATATCGGAAATGTTATCCCGATCCATGCCAATGATCAGATCAAAAAGCTCAAAGTCGCTGGCCAAGAATTGCCTGGCCCGTAAGTCGCTCAGATCAATTCCCCGGGCCAATGCAGCCTCTTGCATAGGAGCGTATGGCGGACGACCGATATGCCATCCAGAAGTTCCGGCGCTATCGACGGTATGTGTCGGCACAATAGTACGAAATACACCTTGGGCCGCGGGAGAACGGCAAATGTTGCCCAAACAGACAAATAGAATACGACGTGTCATAGCACCGGTTCTAATATATGGAGAGGACATGGAAAAGATCGTCATCCTGACCGGGGCTGGAATTTCCGCTGAAAGCGGGCTTGGGACTTTCCGGGACGAAGGCGGCCTGTGGGCACAGCACAGGATCGAAGACGTCGCTACTCCCGAAGGCTTTGCACGTAATCCGGCGCTGGTTCACAGTTTTTACAACGCGCGCCGGGTGCAGGCCGCTAAGGCACAGCCCAATGCGGCACATCAAGCATTGGCCCGGCTGCAACGCGATTGGCCTGACGAGGTGATAGTCGTCACACAGAATGTCGACGGCCTGCACGAGGCAGGTGGATCACAAGATGTAATTCATATGCATGGAACTTTGGCTGGAGCACTTTGTTCCAGTTGTGGTCATCGCTGGAAGTCTGCCGAACAAATGACACCAGCCGATCCTTGCTCCAGATGTGGTCGCCCAACTGTGCGGCCAGATGTCGTTTGGTTTGGAGAGATGCCATATTTCATGGATGAGATTTATGATCATTTATCCGGCGCGCGAATCTTTGCAGCCATAGGAACATCTGGTCAGGTCTATCCGGCAGCAGCTTTTGTGCATGAAGCCATTGCTGCGGGCGCACAAACCTTTGAGCTTAACCTCGAGCCTTCTACGGGGGTTTTACACTTTGATAATATATTGACAGGTCCAGCCACTCAAACAGTTCCCAAATGGGTGGATGATTTGCTGAAACGACGCTGATCGTATTGCCGCGCGACAAGACCCAAAAATCTCGGTTATGCTGTATCAGCATCTACATAAGGATGAGGGATGACAGATCAGGATCCAAAAACCGGCGAAGTTCTCGATGATATTGAGCTCGACCGACGTGATAAACTTAGTAAACAGCTCGCCGACCTTTGGTGGACTTTCCTGATCCGCGGCGTGTTGGCCGCTTGTGTTGGCATTGCCGCGCTATTTTGGCCAAGCGGGAGCATCTCGTTGCTTTTGCGTCTGGTCGGAATACTTTTAATCTTCGATGGCGGGCTGACGCTGCTTGGATTTGGCCGTCGTGGGTTGGTCGGCGGGGTCGGAATAGGTGCGATGCTGATTGGTGTGATCCTAGTGGTCTGGCCGGAAGGGACAGCGAAACTCGCCTTTTTCCTGCTTGGTGCGTGGGCTCTGATTGTAGGCATCGGGTCTTTGGCCGCGTGGCGGCAGATGCATGAGCGCGATCCCCAACGGAATGCGATGCGAAATTCAGGGTTTGTCGCGCTCGCTATTGGTCTTGTGCTGATTTTCTCTCCAGGAATCGGCTTGTTCGCTTTGGGTTGGGTCATCGCCTTTTCTGCGCTCGCAGTAGCGGCGGTTATGTTCTGGTTGACAGCACACTTCAAACGCGCAGGGGACCGCCTGTCGATGCGTACAATAAATCGGTAAACAACAACTCAGGTGCTTAAGACCGGGCAACTCCGGTCTTAAGCAAAGATTATAGCCGCGAAACGGGCTTAGTTCAGGTGCAGTTCAATGCGAATTGGCACCATTACCCTTTCAGTTCAGGTCGACAGGCACTTCGATTTCGACTTCTCCTGCCTGCTCGAAAACAAGTGTGACAGGAACAGTCGCATCCTGCTCAAAAGGCTTGGTCAACCCCATGAACATCACGTGATCACCTCCCCGCCGCAAAACATACGTCTCACCAGCAGGAATGACGAAGCCTTCCTTGACATGAAACATCTTGGCTACGCCGTTTTCGTCAACTTTGTGAGTATGCAATTCGACTCGGTCGGCCGCGTCAGAGATCGCACCAATCAAACGATCATCTTCCTCGCCGGTATTTATTATCATCATAAAAGCTGCCCCGGCTTTGGCGTGTTTGTTTGATGATCGGGCATAGGCATCATCTACTTTGATTGAACTGTCGGCAACGGCGATTGATCCAAGTGCAGAAAAGATCATCGCAGTCAGCAAGTTAGATTTGAGCGACATAAAAGCTCTCCCAAAATTCCATAGTTTGTTCCAGAGATCGTTCGTCACAAGAAATTAGGAGGCGCCCTCGCCGGTCGAAGCGGTATGGCCGATGCAATCAAACTGGACACACCCCGCTCCGGCTCGCCACCGGATCGGGCTGGTGGTCCCGGCAACAAAGGAAACTCAGCGAAAATAGCCGCTATAAGGGAAAGGAAGTAATCAGGACAGTAGTGCGGAGGTCGCGTTGGTTGGCCTTGATCGTCTACATAAACAACCACAGGCCCTGTTCCGGTACACAGAACAATCTGCGCCGCCGTCCGATCCAGCCCACGTGACATCGCCATGGCAACGCCTGCTAGTCCAATTAGAACAGACAGGGCAATAGGTAGAAATATGCGTCGCAGAGCCATCATATTGGCGTTGGATATAGGCCGGGGAAACCCCGGCCTTCAAGCGTGAATGACCCCTCCGCGGCATTGCGTCAACCGTCTGTTCCGGGACGTTTATCTAATTCGACGGTCAGGCTGATATGCTGGCGGTTAACTCGCCGCTGAATTCGGCTGCAGGTGCTGATAGCTTTGCCGAAAAACGCCGGTACAAGCAGAAGAAATTGAAAAGACTTTCTGGGCATCGATGTGTCTCCGCCATTGGAATAACCACAAACATAACTCAATTAGTGGGATCTTTATGTGAAGAGCATCACGTTTTTGGGAATTTTTGTCTGTCCGAAACCATCAGCTTTCTAAATAAAAAAGAAACCCTGCACCGAACGGTACAGGGCTCACTAAATCCGGTAAGATCGGTGATCAGGCCGACGCTTGCGCCTTAGCGATTTCCTTCTTCACTTTAAGCGCGTTATCCGACAATTCTTCGTCTTTGGCCTTGGCTAGGAAAGCGTCCAACCCGCCACGGTGGTCAACAGAGCGTAGGGCAGCCGCCGATATACGCAGTTTGACACCGCGTCCGAGGGTTTCAGACTGCAGTGTAACATCGTTTAAATTTGGCAAAAAACGACGACGAGTTCTGTTTTTGGCGTGGCTGACATTGTTGCCAGTCATCGGGCCTTTTCCGGTCAGTTCGCAGCGGCGCGACATTGTTTCTTCCTTTGTATCTGAAGGCCGGGGTCAAGACCCTCGGCCAAATCACAAGGGGCGCAACCCGAAGTCGCGCCCGAAAACTGGTTGGATGCGTGTAGTGGGAATCGCCGAAAGGGTCAAGACAGACAGTGCGAATTCTTTAAGTTTGCTTTCCGGCAATGTTTGGTGTCGGCACTTCACGCGAATGGTTCGCCTGTATTCATTTGGAAATAGAACTTTTGTTTGATCAATTCAGCATCGCCAACATCTTTTCTGCAGCGGTTGTCGGACTAAGCCGACCGCTCGCCACTTCGTCCTTCAACCGATCCATGTCAGCCTTGGCCTTTGCCGTGTCCAGGCGGGCCAACAGGGTATGGCGGACTTCCTGATCGAACCAATATTTGGCTTGCGCGGCTCGGTTTGCCTGCCAATGGCCGTTATCGCGGCGCCACTGAACAAGGGATTGCATCTCTTTCCATGCCGCGTCCAACCCGTGTTGTTCCACGGCCGAAACGGTCATTGCTTTAGGAAAGTCCTCGGGGTCTTGCGTGCGCTTGCGCAGTAGCCGTAAAGCTCCTGCATAATCTGCACAGGTACGTGTGGCGGCCGCTTTAAGGTCTCCGTCTGCCTTATTCACAAGAATCATGTCGGCCATTTCCATGATGCCGCGCTTGACGCCTTGCAATTCGTCCCCACCTGCGGGTGCAAGAAGCAAAAGGAACAAGTCGGACATCTCCGACACGACAGTTTCAGACTGACCAACACCGACAGTTTCGATCAAAACCACGTCGTAACCCGCAGCCTCGCAAAGAGCGATGGCTTCCCGGGTGCGGCGGGCGACGCCGCCCAAATGGCTTTGGCTTGGCGAGGGTCGGATAAACGCATTTTTCTCGCGGCTTAACCGCTCCATGCGCGTTTTGTCGCCCAATATTGAGCCGCCCGATCTGGCAGAGCTCGGATCAACCGCCAACACAGCGACCTTAAGACCCTGACCAATCAACATCATGCCAAAGCTTTCAATAAAGGTGGATTTGCCCACCCCCGGAGTACCTGACAAACCTATGCGCAACGACTGGCGACCAGCCCCGGCCAAGCGGGCCAGCAATTCCGAGGCTTGCGACCTGTGATCAGCGCGTGCACTTTCGACCAACGTTATGCCGCGAGCCAACGCTCGACGGTCGTGCTTCAATATCCTGTCACTCAGGCTTTTTGTGTCCATGTCAATCCCGATGTCCTGCGACATCACTAATTGCCGTTGCACTGGGGCGTTTGTCCAGACCATAGAGGCCTGAAATTGTTCTGCACAGGATTAGGGGCAAACTGGGGGAAATGGCAGTGGCTTCCTTTACGATCCGGATCCGCAGTTTCCGTTCATTTGCTGGCGAAAGGGTTGGCAAGCACGTTCGGTCATTGTTTGAGACGAGTATGCTCTGTGAAACGGTCTTGAATTTGAGCCAATAGCAGGAACTGGACCTATGGCTGCAGTTGGCGGATAAAGCCGACATGACGACCCTACCGATCGATGAAGTCCTGCCCGAATTGATATCGGCACTGAAATCCCGCGGTCGCGCCGTTTTGCAGGCCCCGCCCGGTGCTGGTAAAACTACGCGTGTGCCGCTTGCTATGCTTCAGGCTGACCTTTGCCAGGGCAGGATTGTCATGCTTGAACCGCGCCGCCTGGCCGCCCGAGCCGCTGCCGAGCGTATGGCAGAAACACTTGGGGAACCCATGGGTAAAACCGTCGGCTACAGGGTACGCGGTGAGTCAAAAGTTTCCAAGGGAACACGTATCGAAGTTGTTACCGAGGGCATTCTGACCCGAATGCTGCAATCTAACCCTGATTTACCCGGAGTAGGCGCTGTAATCTTCGACGAATTTCACGAGCGATCCCTGAATGCTGATTTGGGGCTGGCTCTTTGCCTCGAAGTTGCAGGCGCTTTGCGCGAAGATTTGATGCTGCTGGTAATGTCGGCAACATTGGACACTGAACCAGTTGGGCAATTGATGAACGCACCGCTGGTGAAATCCGAAGGCCGCAGCTTTCCAGTAGATATTCGTTGGTTAAACCACCCTCTGGGCGTAGGCGCACGGCGGTTGGAAGCGTTTACAGATCTGATCGTTCAAGCGGAGCGTAATACGCGCGCGACCGGTGGTAGTATTTTGGCCTTCTTACCGGGCGAAAGGGAAATACGGCAAGCTGAAGCAGCGTTGAGCAGTCAATTGCCAGCTCAGTGCGATGTCTTCCCGCTTTTTGGTGCGATGCCGTTCGCGGACCAACGCAAGGCGATTTCCCCTTCGATAAATGGAAGAAAAGTAGTTTTGGCGACCTCGATTGCTGAAACCTCGTTAACCATTCCTGATGTTCGTGTCGTGGTCGACATGGGCCAGGCGCGTCGATCCCGGTTCAATCCCGGCTCTGGCATGTCGCGGCTGGTCACAGAAAGGGTCACAAGGGCCGAAGCAACGCAACGCGCGGGACGTGCGGGACGGGTAGCCTCGGGCATTTGCTATAGACTATGGTCGAAAGGAGAAGAAGGCGCTTTGGCTGCCTTTCCCCCCGCCGAAATCGAAGCAACCGATCTAACTGGACTGGTTCTTGAATTGTCACTCTGGGGAGCCGAACCAAGTGAGCTTTCATTTCTGACGCGACCACCAGAAGGAGCAATGGCCGAGTCTCGTTCACTGCTCACGATGTTGGGTGCTTTGGATGGTAAGGGACGGATAACGGATCATGGCCGTGCTTTGGCGGCATTTCCGCTTCATCCGCGTTTGGGTCATATGCTGGTGCAAGCAGGTACCCAAGCTGCACAGTTAGCGGCCCTGTTGGCCGAAAGGGACCCGCTCAAAGGTGCTCCAGCAGACCTTTTGTTGCGTCTCGAGGCCTTGCGCAATCGGCAAACTTATCAACAAAACCGGCCCTGGCCTTCGAACAAAGTCGTTTTGGATCGAATAAAGGCAGAAACCAGACGCCTTGAAGCCCATTCTGGAAAGGGCACCAAAAAATTGTCCCCGGCAGCTATGGCAGCTATGGCCTACCCTGATCGTATCGGGCAAAGGCGCAAAGGCGACATGCCAAGATATATCCTGTCCGGTGGCAAGGGAGCCGTGTTGGACGCAAGCGACCCGTTGGCGTCTGCTCCGTTTATTCTGGCAGTCGATACAGACGGAAACCCACGGGAAGCCAAAATTCGCATGGCCGTCGGAATTTCTGAAGGTGAGATCAGGGACTTGTTTGCGGATCAAATTGAGTGGACGAACAGTTGTGAATGGTCAAAACGAGAGCGTCGCGTCATTGCCCGTCAAAAAGAACGGTTTGGCGCAACAACTTTGGAAGACCTTATTTGGAAAGATGTACCACCAGAAATCGTCGCAAAAGCGATGCTCGATGGTGTCCGTGACCTTGGGTTGAGGTTTAACGACGCAGCGGCACGGTTGGCTGCACGCGTCGAACTGGTACGCGCCGATGGTGTGGACTTACCTGACTTTTCCCTCGAAGGGCTAATGGCCTCACTTGAAGATTGGCTTTTACCCATGCTGTCCGGAGTGAGGAACGCTGACGACTGGAAGCGGTTCGACCTTTTGCCAGCGCTCAGGTCGCGCCTGGACTGGAGTCAAACTCAGGAGCTTGACCGACGCGCTCCGGGTTCCTTTGAAACGCCATTGGGACGGAAGGTGCCGATAGATTACGGCAGCGAGACACCTGAGATCGCGGTTCGCCTGCAAGAAGTCTTTGGAGTTACTAAGCATCCGATCGTAGGCGGGACACCTTTAAAGATCACTTTGTTATCGCCTGCGCAAAGGCCGATCCAGATCACCCGTGACTTGCCGGGGTTTTGGACAGGATCTTATGCGGAAGTCCGGAAAGACATGCGTGCCCAGTATCCAAAACACCCCTGGCCCGAAGATCCGACGCAAGCGGATCCGACACTGCGTGCTAAAGCACGTAAGAACTAAATGAACATGTTCGCCAACCCGTTAATAAATTTTTTCGAATTTCCAAATAATAATAAGAATTTACAATCAATGCGAAATAATCGTTGAGAACCCGGCCTTAAACGCCTATTTATCGACGACTGGCCACGACGCTTTCGTCGAAGAAGGGATCAAAATGTCTAAATGGCTGCGAAATCTATGGAAAAAGGTTGCTAGACCGTTTTCCCTGCGCCCCCGAAAGGTGCAGTTCGCAGCCCTGTGCACGCGAACCACAAATAATCAGCCCGAGGTTTTGCTTATTACAAGCAGAGACACCGGTCGTTGGGTAATACCCAAAGGTTGGCCGATTGATGGGTTGGATGGGGCTGGTACCGCGCAACAGGAAGCTTGGGAAGAGGCTGGAGTGTGCGCTAAGACAGTTGATCCCGATCCAATTGGTCAATTCACTTATGACAAAGTCCTCAACGACGGCACTTCTCAGCCAATTCTGACCAGCGTCTACCACATCAGTGTGGATAAGCTGTCGGACAAATTCCCCGAGATGGCTCAAAGGAAACGCGCCTGGGTATCACCAAAGATTGCCGCCGAACGTGTGCGGGAACCGGAACTGCGCGACCTTTTGCTGAGTGTCTGAGCTTATATTCTGTCCGTCAGCTCAAGGTGCGAAACGCAATGGTGTTGCCATCGGCCGATGGGGATTTTTTGACAAGCTATTGGATGCGATGTGAGCACCGGGTGCGAAGTCGCTTTCGAGTGTGAATTCAAACAACCGGATCATCTCGCACAACTTGATCCGGGTTCATCGGTTCGCAGTTTCCTTTCTTAATTAGATCAGCGACACGCTGGCAAATCGGCGTTGAGACTCCGACCTTTTCCCCAAGGCGAATTACCTCTCCTTGCAAGCTGTCGATTTCTGTTGAACGTGAAGCCGTGAAATCATACGCCATCGAAGTTCGCGCGGTTGGATCGATTGTCAACATGCGCGCAGCTATGCGGGAAAAAACCGGGGTCGGAAGACGAAGAATGTAAGGCGTGACCCAAACTGGCAATGGTGTTGTCGAAGCCGCCTTGATTCCTGAGGCTTTAAGTACTGTAAGTGCTTCGACCATTTGATCCGCCAACAAGCGTCGCCACTGACGGCTCAATAGCTGCTCCCGAAGCGTTAGGCCGGATAAAGCGTTCAGTGCGTTGTTGAGATTGATCAGAAGCTTACCCCATTGAACAGCTTCTATGTCGTTGCTTTCAATAATTTGCTGCAATTCACTGCCAAGCCACTTGCTTAACTCGCCCGGACCGCTTTGGATCATGACCTCGCCAGAGGAGGCGCGATGGTATGTGGCTGGGTCGACTGGTACAACGTTAAAAGGCACCATACCAGCCCGAACATCATGATCAGGCAGCTCACGTCTTAAAATGCGGCTGCTTTCCATACCATTCTGCCACGAAAGTATTGGTGCATGATCAGCCACGTTTTGTGCGATCAGCGAAGCCATTTCCGCAGTCGCGCCAGTTTTTACCGTCACAATAACGATTTCTGCGCTCTGCAAACAAACGGCGTCTTCAGTTAGTGTCAAATCCTTAGGTGAAATGTGACGATACTGACCTGAATAATCAGTGACTGTCAGGCCGTGTTGCCGAATAGGGTCAAGAACTCTGGCACGACCCAATAGAGCGACTTCGTGCCCAACTTCAGCCAGCAATCCACCGCAATAACACCCGATGCTGCCCGCGCCGGCGATGACAATCTTCATGGCGACACTCCCGTTGGTTTGGAGGGTCGCCAAAATTGGTCAGTCGGGCAAGCCGGTTTTCGAAATCACCTTTAGCGTGCTCGTCGCGGTTTGGTGCGCTCGAGTTCCTCTGTGATCGGAATAAATTCCTGATCATCACCCGGCGGAAGCTGAAAGGCTCCTGCTGCCCAATCGGCCTTTTTCCATTCCCGCGTTGCCGTTTCGATTTTTTCCTTTGAAGAAGAAACGAAGTTCCACCAGATATATCGGTCCTCATTCATAGTTGCCCCGCCTAACAGCATTAACCGCGCCCCGGCCGGTCCGGCTTTGACCGACAGGCGATCCCCGGGGCGGAATACCATCATGCGACCGGACTCAAAAATATCTCCGGCGATCTCCACCGACCCTTCGGTGACGTAAACTCCGCGATCTTCATGATCATCCGGCAAAGGAAAAGATGCGCCCGGCTCCATCTGAACATCAAGATAAAATGTCTCTGACATCATGGTCACTGGGCTGGTTTCGCCATAAGCCGATCCAAGGATCAACCGCGCGCTGACACCTGCATCCTGAATGTTGGGCAAAGCGCCTTGTTTGTGGTGTTCAAAATCAGGGGCCATGTCTTCGTGCGCGTCGGGCAACGCAATCCAAGTCTGAATGCCAAAAAGACTGTGACGCTGACCGCGCGTTTCATCACTGGTGCGTTCTGAATGTGTGACCCCGCGACCCGCGACCATCCAATTGACTTCACCTGGGTAGATCATCTGATGAGTGCCAAGGCTGTCGCGATGCTCGAACTCTCCGTTGTAAAGATAGGTTACCGTACCCAGCCCAATATGCGGGTGCGGGCGCACGTCAATGCCACCTTCGGTTATGAATTCGGCGGGACCCATCTGATCAAAAAAGATGAATGGACCAACTAATTGACGATCAACCGATGGTAACGCTCGCCGCACCTCGAACCCGCCCAAATCACGTGCGCGCGGGATAATCAGTGTTTCAAGCGCCGAACTGTCGTTTACACATTCCGGGTTGTGGGTCGGGTTCCAACTCATACCTTTTCTCCCTTGGTCTGAGCCGCGCAGTATTTGGCTCAATGTTCGCTGTTCGAGGATATATGTCACTCTTAACACTTGAAAAGTGCGTCAATGCACAGATTGGGTGCAACACATGACGGCGTTAGTGAAGTCAAAGAGGCTTGATCGAAGTTCCTTGTTTCCTTTATCCCGGCTTAGGTCTTCTATTTGGGCCAAAGCTGAGGGAAAAATGGACCTGAAATCCTGTCTCCTTCGCGGTAACCAGCGGCTTCAAACTGTTTACGCTCATCCTTGGCCCAGTCCCCGCGGTATCGAATGACACCATCCGGCGCAGTCATTCTTAAGGTGTAGCGACGTACCGTTTCGGTAGGCGTGGTGGAAGAAAGACCACCGTGAAGCGTTCGCATATCGAAAAATATGCAATCCCCCAGCTCCATATCCCATTGCAGCAAATTATATGCGTCTGGATTACCGTTAATATCCGGTGGCGCGTAATAGGTTTTACCAGCGACTTCGGTTTGTTCGTAACTTGGATGCCCATCCGCGAACCGGACCCGCATAAAAAGCTTGTCCCACAAATGTGATCCCTGCACGAATGCAATCCCGTTTTCCTTCGTTACAGGTTCCAACGGTAACCAAAGGACACACATCGTGCCCTCGAAGTCAAAATAAGACAAATCCTGATGAAATGGTGGGCGCGACGTTGATCCGGCCTCTCGCAGAAACCAATTGTCCATAACAAGGTTTACAGATTCAGCCTTAAGCAATTCAGCCGCAATTGCCGCACAAGGAGAATTCCGGACAAATTTTTCAAACTGCGAAAACTTGTTCCAAGCCCAGTAGTCCTCAAAATATGCGGGAGCAGAAGGGTCCTTTGTGTGACGTGTAAAATTTTCGGTTGGTGTTTTCAGGTCAGCGTCTATGCCTTCGCGTAGCAAAGAAAGCCAGTCTGCAGAAAATTTCGACCGTAAAACGACGGCCCCGTCTCTTTGAAAGGCTGCAACTTCCTCGGGTGAGACAAGATTAGCTGTATTCAATTCAAGACCTTTCCAATCACGTTTTACAAAGCCGAGGTTTGCATCCCCTCTTGCGGGGGGTCAAAGACTTTCGAAAATGTAAGCCGAAGCCAGACTTCCACGCGGCCAAACGATTGCGCAATTCTCTGCCGGTGATGCTCGGAATTGGTTTCGGGCGTGCTATGTTTAGAACATGATGACGGCGGCTCGTGCCAACCCGAGCTCAAATTTTGCGAATTGCAGGAGACCTATTGATGACTGATACGCCTTTCACACGTCGTTCTTTCATGGTCACCGGTGGTGCCGTGCTGACAGCCGGAGCATCTTCGTTTTTTGTTCCTGCTAGGGCAAACAGTCTTGCCCCGACGCCATCAATGCGCGGCGGATCCAATAATTACCGGCCCGGTGCCCCCATTGTGGATCGCATAGGAGGCGGAGGATTTTGGATGACTGGTACCGTACGCCGCGCAGGAGATGGGGCCCCGCTACCAGGGCAACGCATTCAAATTTGGGCCCACACGACGGAAGGTCATGAGCGAGATCCACATAGTCATGGCGCGACGCTAACTGACGCCAAGGGTGAGTTTCGTCTAGAGATGCCGCAAATTGTCCCCGCGTTTGGCCAACCTCATGGACACCTTGCCTATGACAGTGGTGAGTTTGAGACTGTTTTCCTGCGGCCGATCATGCCCAGCGCCAAGGACAAATCCCTGATTGCCCATTTCGTCCTGCAACCCTTCTGACTTCAACGGATAATCAGAGATGCGACGCATGCGCGTGATCATAACATGGTCGGCGTTGGTAATAGTAGCAATTCTGCCAATTGCTGCCGCTGCGAATAGTCCGCTGCTAGCTTGGAGACAACCAATCTATATCACGGCCGGATTTGCCGGGGTCGTTGGGATGGTCCTGCTGCTTTTTCAGCCCTTACTGGCCAGCAGTAAATTGCCAGGTCTTTCGCCGAAGCGCAGCCGAACCACGCACAAATGGGTTGGAGTGGCTCTGGTACTGGCAGTCGTTATCCATGTTACAGGGCTGTGGATCACAAGCCCACCAGATGTAATCGACGCGCTGCTGTTCGTATCCCCAACTCCGTTCTCAGCTTGGGGCGTTATTGCGATGTGGGCGATATTCGCGGCTGGCACGCTTGCATTGGCGCGTCGGCGTTTGCGCATACGTTTCAAAACGTGGCGTTTGGCTCATACATTTCTGGCATCTGTAACCGTGGTTGGAGGCATTGTTCACGCCATGTTGATCGAGGGAACGATGGAGATTATGACCAAAACTGTGCTTTGCATATTGGTCCTAGTGGCCAGCGTAAAAACACTCGCTGATCTGCGTGTTTGGATGATCTGGTCGCGTTGAGGGAAGTGATCCTCTTCAAACGCCAAGACACCACCGCATTACCGCCTTTTGCGCATGCAGTCGGTTTTCAGCCTCGTCAAATATGACCGAGTTGGGCCCGTCCATCACCTCGGACGTCACTTCTTCTTCGCGGTGCGCAGGCAGGCAATGCATGAACAGGGCATCAGATTTGGCATGGGACATGAGATCCGCGTTAACCTGATATGGCCTTAGCAGATTGTGCCGCCGTTCCTTTGCAGACTGAGAATCATGCATCGAAACCCAAGTGTCCGCGACGACAAGATCTGCGCCTTCAACGGCTTTATAGGGATCGCGCTCAATCACGATTTTTGATCCCTTTTGCCGTGCAAATCCCATGAAGTCCTCTTCGGGGTCAAACTGAGCCGGTCCGGTGAAGGTAAGGTCAAAACCGAATTGGCCAGCAGCGTGTAGGAAAGAGGCACATACATTGTTACCGTCCCCGGTCCAAACAACTTTCTTTCCCGCGATCGGACCTCGATGCTCTTCAAAGGTCAAAACATCTGCCATTATCTGGCAAGGATGGGTTCGGTCCGTCAGCCCGTTGATAACTGGCACATCCGCGTATTCCGCCATTTCCGTAAGAATGGATTCGTCAAATGTTCGGATCATGATCATGTCAACATAGCGCGACAAGACCCGGGCAGTGTCGGCAATGTTTTCTCCATGACCCAACTGCATGTCCTTGCCCGACAACATCATTGTCTGACCGCCCATCTGACGAACACCGACGTCGAAGGAAACGCGGGTCCGTGTCGAAGGCTTTTCGAATATTAACGCCACCATGCGGTCCTTTAGCGGCTGATCGTCATCAAGTGCCGCCTTCGGCCGTCCCAGACGAGCCTGTTTCATTGTGCTTGCCTGATTGATCATTGACCGCAAATCCGCTGCATCGGTCTTGTGAATATCTAGGAAGTGATTCATTTCGTTTCGCTTTTTACTGTTGGCGGACGGCAATAATCCGATCTCACATTTTAGTTTAGAAAGGAAAAAGATCAGGCCGTGGCCAGGCTGGATTCGATCTGCTTGGCTGCTTTTTCAAGGCGTATCATCGCTTGCACAATGTCGTCTTCGGTCAAGGTCAGTGGCGGCAAGAGGCGGATCACGTTATCAGCTGCAGGCACCGTAATTACCTCATTGTCGTATCCTGCGTTGACCACATCAAGATTGTTAGGCTTGCATTTCAAACCCAGCATCAGGCCAGAGCCGCGCACTTCTTCGAACACATCTGGATGATCGGCAATAAGGCCTTCCAGTTTTTGCCGCAGCAGCCCTGATTTGCGGTTGACGCCATCCAAAAACGCCGGAGTGGCAACCTGATCGATTACCGCACAGCCCACAGCACAACCTAACGGATTGCCACCATAGGTCGATCCATGCGTTCCGGCAGTCATACCGCTGGCCGCGTCTTCGGTGGCCAATACCGCGCCCAAGGGAAACCCGCCACCAATTCCCTTTGCGATCATCATGATGTCCGGCGTGACACCTGCCCATTCATGGGCAAAAAGTTTGCCTGTACGACCGACGCCGCATTGGACCTCATCAAGGATCAACAGCAAACCGTTGTCGTCACAAATCTGGCGCAGAGCTTTGAGTTCTCTATCGGGAACAGGACGGACTCCGCCTTCACCTTGAATCGGCTCGATCATAATAGCCGCAGTTTTTTCCGTAATTGCGTTTGTGACACCGTCCAAGTCGCCGAAAGCGATATGAACAAAACCAGGCAGCAGCGGGCCGAAGCCCTTGGTCATTTTCTCTGAACCGGCTGCAGCTATCCCGGCCGAGGACCGACCGTGGAACGAACCATCGAACGTGATAATCTCGACACGTTCAGTTTGGCCTTTGTCATAGAAAAACTTTCGAGCCATCTTGACGGCCAGCTCGCAAGATTCCGTACCCGAATTGGTGAAAAACACTGTATCGGCGAATGTGTGTTCTACCAACTTGTCTGCCAGCATCTTTTGCTGGGGGATATGATACAGATTCGATACATGCCAAAGAGCATGCGCCTGTTCTGTCAAAGCATTCACCAAGGCAGGATGGGCATGGCCCAGCGCGTTGACGGCAATGCCGGCGCCGAGATCCAGAAAACGTCGGCCATCTGCCTCGGTCAGCCAAGCGCCCTCGCCCTTCACGAATGTTAGAGGCGCACGATTGTAAGTAGGCAGAACGGACGGGATCATCGGATCATCCTTTCGGGTAAGATAAGCCTTTTGAGTGAAACACAAAGGCCGGGTTCGTCAACAGATTTGGTTGGGAATGTGCCATATTCTGATGGCACACAAAGATCAAACGGGCCGATTAAGCAACAAAGCGTCGGCGTCGAAGGAGCAGGATATTTGCGTGTTTGATCATGACGCGCCGTATAGCGAGAACAGATCACTGTGAAAACCCCGAAAATTACGTTGATCGAAATTCGATCAGCAAGGTGACATTCCCTCTTGCCATTTTCCACAGGCTAACGCACCGGATACCTCATGTTTGTAACTAAGCCGCAAAACCCACCCTTAGCAGCTTTGCTGATTCTCGCTGCAAGTGCATTTATTGCGGGAACGACGCTTTTAGCAAAGGCGCTCGGCACTGACGCTCTGGGTCCGGCTTTGCATCCATTTCAAATTAGCCACGGGCGTTTTTTGTTTGCGTTTTTCGTAATTGTAACTGCAGTTGCTTTATTGCGGCCAGAATTGCGCCGCCCGCATTGGGGTCTGCATATCGGACGAACGAGTTTTGGTTGGGTAGGGATTACCTTGATGTTCGCATCGGTCGCATTCATCCCAATCGCGGACGCCACCGCAATTTCATTTCTGAACCCGATTTTCGCTATGGTTCTCGCCATTCCGTTGCTCAAAGAAGGTGTCGGCCCTTGGCGATGGCTGGCAGCCGCCGTCGCGCTTTCCGGCGCACTAATTCTGCTGCGACCAACACCTGACAGTTTTCAGCCAGCCGCTCTGCTGGCTCTGGCAGCAGCTGCTGTTATCGGAATGGAATTAATTTTCATCAAAAAGCTTTCGGGGCGCGAAATTCCGATCCAGATATTGTTAATTAACAACGCGATGGGGCTGACAATCGCCACGGTCGCGGTGAGTTTCGTATTTCAGATGCCGACAACTGCACAATGGATTGCGTTGGCGGGAATTGGATTCTTGATGGCTTGCGCTCAGGCTTGTTTCGTCAACGGGATGGCGCGGGCGGATGCATCTTTTGTAGCACCTATCAGCTATGCGACTCTGATTTTTGCAGCTTTTTATGATTTCACAGTCTTCGGTGTGATTCCCGACCCGGTTACTCTGGTTGGGTCCGCCATCATCATGACAGGAGCTTTCATACTCGTCTGGCGCGAGGCAAGATTGCGTCAGGCCTTGAGCCGGTAACCAGTGCGAAGCATCTGCCAGGTGATTCCACACACCAAAAACGTTGCAAAAATGCAGATAGCGGTTCCCAGGTATGGTGAACTGTCAGACACGCCGATCATTCCATATCGAAGCCCGTCGATCAGATAAAACACAGGATTCACGTGGCTAATTCTGTTCAAAACGGGTGGTAGAGCCTGTACCGAATAGAACGTCCCAGACAGGAAAGCCAATGGAGTTACAATGAAATTGGTTATGGCCGCCATCTGGTCGAACTTGTTCGCGAATATTCCGGCAAAAAGCCCAAGCGCTCCCATGAAAGCGCCGCCAAGGATAACAAATACAAAGGAAAAAAGCGGGTTCTGAGGGACAAGGCCCAAAACGACAGCCAAGGCGACCGCAACGATAAGGGCGATCATAACACCACGTGCAATGGCTCCGGCCAGATATCCCAAAAGAATCTCGAGTGGCGATAGGGGTGGCATCAACGTGTCGACGATATTGCCCTGCACCTTGGCAATGACCATCGACGACGAAGTGTTTGCGAAAGCGTTCTGGATCACCGTCATCATCATTATTCCCGGTGCCAGAAAAATAAGAAAGGGCACTCCCATCACATCGGGCCTACCGGGACCTATAGCTATTGTGAAGACGAGTAGAAACAAACCAGCAGTGACCAATGGCGCCAGAAGCGTCTGGGTCCAAACCACGAGAAATCGCAGGGTTTCCCGTTTAGCTAGCGTGGAAAGCCCCATCCAGTTAACTCTACCAAAACTGCGCGGAGTTTGTTTTGCAGGAATCTGCATTATCCGGCCCCAAAGTGATTCGAAGACTGCTTGTAACTCGGGACGCAGTGTTTACAATAGGTGGCTGATACGAATTCCGAAGGCGGCCCGAATCCGGGGCCGCTTTCCCGCTTTTTGAAAGGCAACCCATGTCCTGGACTGACGAGCGCGTAGAACAGCTCAAAAAAATGTGGGGCGAAGGCCAGTCGGCTAGCCAGATCGCCAAGGAACTGGGCGGTGTCACCCGCAACGCCGTGATCGGTAAGGTGCACCGTCTGGGCCTGTCGAACCGTGCAACAGGCGCATCGCCGGCTAAATCCGAAACCAAGGAAAAGCCAGCCCCAGCGCCTAAAGCAGAGGCTAAGCCAAAGCCCGCACCCAAGACCGAACCGGCACGTCCCTCTCCTTCCCCTGCGGCTGAAGCTAAACCCGCCGTTCCAGCCCGTCGTCAGATTATCCCGGCCGGTCAACCGTTACCGCCACAGCCTTCGGCTAACGAGATCAGCCCAGAAGCATTGGCCAAGGTCAACGAAGTGGAAAAGAAGGCGAAGAAACTCTCGCTGATGGAACTGACAGAAAAGACCTGCAAGTGGCCAGTCGGCGACCCTGCGACCGAAGACTTCTGGTTTTGTGGCCTGCCAGTCGAGGCCGGCAAGCCATATTGCGAAGCACATGTAGGCGTTGCGTTCCAACCAATGAGTTCACGCCGCGACCGCCGGAGATAGGGGCTGGCGCCTGAGAAGCCATCAACAACCAAGGAACTAACCGGGCGGAACACTATGGCTGCTTATTCGGCAAGAGGCGAATTGGCGTCAGGGCGAATGCCCAGTTCATGTATTCTCTAATTTGGGGAAACGCTACTCTTTTAGGGAAAGCTTTTTAGGCAAAATCAAGTTGAGCCAAGGTATTTTTCGATCAATCTACTGCGCGGGATGTGATGGTAAATCCGGGATAGGTACCCATTTGGGCAGTTCGTCGGGTGAAACCGAGACGTGCAAGCGTTCAGACTGATCCCTTCCCACTTTCCGGTGCTTGCGAAGTAGGAATATCTTTCCCCAGCCCCTCCAGGTTCCCACGGATGGCGCGGCAGGGTCTGTTGGGAAACGGTCTCGCCAACCGTCGGGCAGTGGCAGTCCATGCAGTTCGGTCTTATCCAGCATCCATATAAGTGAGATGTTGCTCAGCGGACGGGCCTCCTCAAAACCGTTCAACTGACCGCCTACATCTCCATGAGTTCCCCGAAACCAAACCTGTTCAACGTGGCCCTTAAAGTCTGGGGTACATTGCCACAACACCGGTTCAAAAACTTCTCGAGTCTCGTCCAAAGCGATGGCGTGATATCCGTGACGCGTTGCAGGGCCAAGCTGGTGGTTGTGGAACGAGTGGCGTTCTTCGGCCCAGCGCCAAAGCAATGGCAGGCGCAAATCAAGCGCCTTGACCGTATCCCAGACGCCAACCATTTCGATAGAGATATTCTCATGGCAGAAAGCTTTGCTAAAAGTTGCCGCAGCTTCGCCATTGGAGTTGCATTCATAGTGACGATAGGCCTGCAGGATATTTCGTTCCGTCGCGTGCTCCGCCTTCAGCAAGCCAATCATATCAATTACACCCGCCAGACTGCGCACACCGTAAGCACCGCGCGAGTACCCGATGAAGAAAATCTTGTCGCCCGGCTTGTAGCGAGAGGCAAGATAACCGTAAGCACGCCGAATCTGTCGATTGATACCGCGTCCCATCATCACATCCAGCGAGGATTTCCAGCTTTCCCATTGCACGCCTGCCTCGTAGAAAACTGAAACTTTACTGCCCATTTCGCGACACAAACGCAGGGTTTGACCGGCGTGGGTTTCAAAACCCGGGTCCAGGGTCGACATCGTACCGTCTAGGATGATGACGTGGCTTACAGGTTCTCGGTGGCGTGTTTCTGCAGAATGCTCGGACCGCAAAGGCCTCCCGAGCCACCCCAGAACCTTTCTACTTAGCCGCGACAGAACCATCGTTCAGCAATTCCCATACCTTATGAGGAGTGAATGGCATATCCGCTTGCCGCACCCCAAAATCCCAGAGCGCATCTTGAACCGCGTTCGCCACGGCCGCTAATGCGCCTACGGTCCCCGCTTCGCCGCAGCCTTTCATACCCATAGGGTTTGCAGTTGATGGAACGGGCGCCGAGGTGAACTTAATCATGGGTACGTCAGCGGCGCGGGGCAAGGCGTAGTCCATGAACGAAGCCGTGAGCAGTTGCCCTTGAGCATCATGCACAACATGCTCATTCAAGGCCTGTCCGATTCCCTGCACAACGCCACCGTGGACTTGCCCCTCGGCCAGCAAAGGGTTGATAAGATTTCCAAAATCATCGACTACTATGTACCGCTCTACCCGAGACTCCCCGGTTTTGGGATCGATCACAACTTCGGCAACATGCGCTCCGTTTGGATAGCTACGCGCCTCCAATCTGGCGCGGGCCTCATGCTGTAACAGGTCACTTCGCCCGTCAGCCCGAGCCATTTCTGCGGCCTCGATCAGCGTGGGCGTCAGGTTAGAACCAGGCGCGCGAAATGTTTCATGATCGAATGTCAAAATGCTTTCCTCAACGCCCATTTTATCCGCAAGATAAGGCGTGAATGCGGCAATCATCGTGTCAATCGTGACCAAAGTAGCATTGCTTTGCGTTGTCACCGAACGGGAACCGCCGGTGCCACCACCCTGCGCCAACCTATCGCTATCGCCCTGCACGACATTGATCCGCTCAGCCGGAATTCCGGTCTGGTCTGAAAGGAACTGAGCGTAGACCGTTTCATGCCCCTGCCCGTTCGATTGGGTGCCGACATAAAGGTTTACAGTTCCATTTTCGCAAAACTCGACTTTGGCGCCTTCGTTGGGGTCGCCCAGAATGCTTTCGATGTAATAACATAAACCTTGTCCGCGGATCAGGCCTTGCTGGGCGTCTGCCGCCTTGCGTTGGGCAAAACCTTCGGACTGAGAGTTCGCGCGCGACAGGACCATGTCAAATTCGCCCACGTCATAAGTCTCACCAGTGGCGGATTCGTAAGGAAATGCATCTGGGCGGATGAAATTCCTCCGCCTCAACTCCCACGGGTCAATACTCAGTTCACGCGCGGCCCTATCAATAACCCGTTCAAGTACGTAGATCGCTTCGGGCCGACCAGCGCCACGATAGGCATCAACTTGAGTCGTATTGGTGTAAAACCCCTCAACCCGCAAATAGGTTGTTTGCACATCATAAACGCCCATTAAAACACGGCTGAAAAGGTTGGTTTGGATGGCTTGCGCGAAATGACTGTTATATGCGCCCAAGTTGCATCTGGATTGTACCCGATAAGCAGTGATCTTGTAGTTTTGGTCAAATGCCAATTCTGCCAGTGAAGTCAGATCACGACCATGGTGGTCCGACAGCATCGCTTCGGATCGGTCAGACATCCAGTGAACAGTCTGCTTTAGCTGCATGGTGGCAACCGCGATCAAGAAATACTCGGGATAGGGCATCGCCTTCATGCCAAATCCGCCACCGACATCTGGAGTTGTCACACGGATCGAGTCTGGTTCCAGTTTTAGCTTATTGGCAAGTTGCGCCTTCATGCCCCAGACACCTTGTCCACTATAGGTAAAATGCAGGCGCTCTTCGAACCAAGTGGCCTGACAGCCACGCGGCTCGATTGAATTTACGATGACGCGGTTGTCGTGGACGTCCAACGAAACGGTATATGCGGCACTTTGAAATGCGGCCTCTGTCGCGGCTTCGTCTCCAAGCCCCCAATCAAACGCACGATTGTCTGGCGCCTCAGGATGCAAGACCTCGCCTCCGGCCGCAACGTCCATCTTCGCCGGAAGATCGTCCGTCTCCATCCAGATTAGTTCGACCGCGTCTCGTGCCTGTATCGGCGTATCGGCAACGACAACGGCAACTGGCTCGCCAACAAACCGAACACGCCCTTTGGCCAGCATATGCCGTTCGGGTGCCGCAGCTTGCGACCCGTCCCGATTGGCCACCGTCGTTGCACTCATTACAGTATCGATACCGGTGGAAACCAAATCTTCCCATGCCATCACTAAATGCACACCTTCTGACGCGCGTGCAGCTTCAAGATCTAGCGATGTGATTTTTGCATGTGCGACCGGGCTGCGAAAGAATGCCGCAAACAGAGCATTTTCAGGAACAGAGTCATCCATATAGGTGCCCTGCCCAGTCAAGAAACGCTGATCTTCGGTACGTTTGACGGGTTGGCTTTTTCCAAACTTTTCCATGGAGCAATCCTATGCCTGACTTTTGGCTGCGACCCTAGCGCGTGGTTTTCTCTTGTCCAGCGGCCTACAAAAATTATCGCCAGATAGCCTGATTGCGACACGCTTGTCTGAATTTGACGTGGCGCTGTACAATCCTTCTCATAGCATGAGCCTAAACCGGTATGTCGGAGGGCCCATGCCTGCTTCTGTTCCACTTTCAAATGGTCAATTAACCCATCAAGCGGTCTCAGATTACTGGGAAAACGGCTTTGTTTTTCCAATAACTGTGTTTTCGGAGGCGGAAACCGCGCGACTTCGTGACGAGCTGGAAGAAATTGAGGACAGTTGGCGCGAAGCTGACCTTCCGCTGCCATTGAATATATACAAACGTGTCAACGCCCATGTGGTCATGCCGTCAGTAGCTCGTATAGCACTTGATCCCCGCGTTTTGGATGTTGTTCAAGGTGTCTTGGGGCCAGATATTCTGCTTTGGTCGGCGGAGTTATTCATCAAAGAACCTCGAACCACCCAGGTCGTCGGAATGCATCAGGACCTGACCTATTGGGGTATGGGAGAAACGCCAGACCAACTAACCGCGTGGATCGCGCTGTCGCCAGCGACTGTTGAAAGTGGTTGTATGGATTTCGTCAAAGGCAGCCACAAAAACCCTATCCTTCCCCACAACGACACTTTCTCGGACAACAACCTGCTGTCGCGCGGTCAGGAAGTGGCCGTGGACGTTGCAGAAGAAGATAAAACTCATATCGAATTGCGACCGGGGCAAATGTCTTTGCACCATGGGCTGACGATTCACGGATCAGGTCCCAACGTTTCAAACGACCGCAGGATCGGTTTGGCAATCCGGTATTTAAACCCAAACGCGCAACAGAAAATTGCCGACCGCGATTATGCAATGCTGGCAAGAGGCAGCGATAAAGTAGGGAATTTCATCCAAATTCCGGCACCCACTGAATTGTTTTCTGCCGATGCTCTGAACCTGCATGCACAAATCCGCTTGGATCAAGCCAAAGCCATGGCGCAAGGCGCGTCAAAAAACCTACAGCTTTACGGATCTGAAGCATCAGCCAAAGCCTGAGTTTTTCAAACCCGTAGTTCAAAGCGGGAGGTTGCGCGCGGCCCCTTCCCCTTTTTGCGTCCATTCGTTATTGCAGGCGCTGACCCAAATTCGTTGACGCAGGACGCACCCGATGGCGATGGAAAAGACATTCAATGCGGCCGAGGCCGAGGCCCGGATATACAAGGCTTGGGAACAGGCTGGAGCCTTCAAGGCTGGCGCAAACAAATCACGCGACGAAAGCTTTACCATCATGATCCCGCCGCCGAACGTGACAGGCGCGCTGCATGTGGGTCATGCATTCAACAACACATTGCAAGACATACTGATCCGATGGCACCGCATGCGTGGGTTCGATACTTTGTGGCAGCCTGGACAGGACCATGCCGGTATCGCAACACAGATGCAGGTCGAAAAAATGCTTGCCGCTACTCAACAGCCCGGGCGACGCGAGTTGGGACGTGAGAAATTCCTTGAGAAAGTCTGGGAATGGAAGGGCGAGTACGGCGGCACGATCATAGAACAACTAAAACGCCTCGGTTCCTCGTGCGACTGGTCGCGCAATGCGTTTACTATGGCGGGGGCGGCGGGTGACCCGCGCACGGGGCATGAGAATTCGGCCAATTTCCACGATGCCGTTATAAAGGTATTCGTCGACATGTACGAAAAAGGCCTGATCTATCGCGGCAAGCGCCTCGTCAATTGGGACCCTCATTTTGAAACCGCAATTTCGGATCTTGAGGTTGAAAATATCGAAGTCGCGGGCCACATGTGGCACTTCAAATACCCGCTGGCCGGGGGCGAGACCTATACCTATGTCGAAAAGGACGAGGACGGGAATATCATCCTCGAGGAAGAGCGCGATTACATCTCGATCGCCACGACGCGCCCTGAAACAATGCTGGGCGACGGCGCTGTAGCGGTTCATCCCAAAGATGAGCGTTACGCTCCAATTATTGGAAAATTATGCGAAATTCCGGTTGGCCCAAAGGAACACCGCCGCCAGATTCCCATCATTACCGATGAATATCCGGATCCAGATTTTGGCTCCGGCGCGGTGAAGATCACGGGCGCGCATGACTTCAACGATAACATGGTCGCCAAGCGCGGCGGTATTCCGATGTACCGCCTGATGGACACCAAAGGCGCGATGCGGGCCGATGGTGCGCCTTACGCCGAGGAGGCCGATAAGGCGCAGGAATATGCGCGTGGGCGGGACTTCACCGAGAACGAAATCGACGCGATCAACCTGATCCCCGATCACCTGCGCGGCCTCGACCGGTTCGAGGCGCGTGCGAAGGTGGTCGAAGAGATCACTGCTGACGGTCTGGCCGTGATGACCCGCGCGGATGATCCGCGCTTGGGATCAACCGCTTTGAAACCTGATCACGAAGGCGCGGACAAGCTGGTTCCGTTGGTCGAAAGCAAACCGATCATGCAGCCCTTCGGCGACCGTTCGAAAGTAGTCATAGAACCAATGTTCACCGACCAGTGGTTTGTCGACGCCGCCAAGGTCGTTGGCCCCGCGCTCGACGCGGTCAAGGACGGCACTGTCAAAATCATACCCGAGTCCGGCGAAAAAACCTATTACCACTGGCTGGAAAATATCGAACCCTGGTGCATCTCGCGCCAACTTTGGTGGGGGCACCAAATTCCTGTTTGGTATGGCCTGGACCTGTCGGCGGAAGATTTCATCGATGACGAGAACGACGGCAACCTGGATCTAGTCGAACTGGGTCGTTTGTTAAGCGAAGGCGGCATGCTGCACCGTGGCAATGTTATGGAATGCGCGCCCAGTTTCGATGCAGTGATTGAAAAGTTCACTGACGACAACGCTGACATTCCCAGTCCGCTAAGCCACGCCACCGTTATTGAAGTCGCGGACAAGCACGAGGCGATTCATCAATTCGCTGAAAGCCTGGCTCAATACGCAGTTGGGCAAGACCCAACCAAACTGATTTTCCCGGTTTGGCGCGACCCTGACGTCCTTGACACATGGTTCTCCTCCGGTCTCTGGCCTATCGGCACACTTGGCTGGCCAGAGCAGACGGAGGAACTGCAGCGTTACTTCCCGACTGATGTTTTGGTCACTGGGTTCGACATACTGTTCTTCTGGGTTGCCCGGATGATGATGATGCAGTTGGCCGTGGTACACGAAGTCCCATTCCACACCGTTTACTTGCACCAGCTAGTCCGCGACGAGAAGGGCAAGAAGATGTCCAAAACCACCGGCAACGTCATCGACCCGCTAGAGATCGTAGACGAATTCGGCGCCGACGCTCTGCGCTTTACCAATGCATCGATGGCGGCGATTGGCGGCGTGCTGAAACTGTCCCGCGAACGCATCACCGGCTATCGCAATTTCGGTACCAAGCTTTGGAATGCCGTCCGTTTTGCCGAGATGAACGAAGTTTTTACCGACGCCGTTCCGCAGCTGGATGTAACCGACCTGAAACCTAAGGCAGCCGTAAACCGCTGGATTATCGGTGAAACCGCCCGTGTACGTGAAGAAGTTGACGCAGCGCTGGACAGCTACCGTTTCAACGATGCGGCAAATGGACTTTACGCCTTCGTCTGGGGTAAGGTCTGTGACTGGTATGTGGAGCTGTCCAAACCGCTGCTGCAAGGAGACGACACCGCGGCGCAGGCCGAAACTCGCGCCACCATGCGTTGGGTTCTGGATCAGTGCATGGTCCTGCTGCACCCGATCATGCCCTTCATAACCGAAGAGCTGTGGGGCCTGACCGGCAACCGCACCAAGATGGTCGTGCACGCTGATTGGCCGACTTATGCCGCCACAGATCTGATCGACGCGGACGCGGATCGTGAGATGAACTGGGTGATCTCGGTGATCGAAAACACCCGCTCGGCGCGCGCGCAGATGCGCGTTCCCGCTGGCCTTTACGTGCCGATGTTGGTGACCGAGATCGACGCCCATGGACAGGCTGCATGGGACCGCAACGAAGCGCTGATCAAGCGTCTGGCGCGGATCGACAGCCTGACCAAGGCGGATGATCTGCCCAAAGGCACGATCTCCATCGCCGCCCCCGGTGCTTCTTTCGGCTTACCGTTGGCTGATATCATCGACATCGGCGCTGAAAAAGAACGGTTAGAGAAAGCAAAAGGCAAGCTTGCCAAAGAACTGGGCGGATTGCGTGGGCGCCTGAATAATCCCAAATTCGTGGCTTCGGCACCGGAGGAAGTGGTTGAGGAAGCCAAAGCCAACCTCGCGGCCCGTGAAGAAGAAGAGGCGAAGTTGAACGAGGCGCTTGCGCGTCTGGCCGAAATCGCCTGATAATTTGTATTCGTAGTTCATAAATCTATACAACCCCGCCGGACAAGCGTCGGCGGGGCTTTCATTTCAACCAATCTTTTACCCCTGTTCACCCCTGCTTGCGATTGATAGCACAAGCCAGTGACAACTCCCGAGGTCAAGATGGCGCTATCTCTTCCCCCGATACAAACCATTTCGACCGGACTGGTGGTGGCCGTTGTCGGTTTCTTCAGCTCGTTTCCGATTGTTCTGCAAGGTCTTGACGCTATGGGCGCATCACCTTCCCAAGCTGCCTCTGGCCTATCAATGGCAGCAGTGGCGATGGGGTTGACGGCGATCATTCTCAGCCTTTGGTGCAAAGAACCGATTAGCGTCGCTTGGTCCACGCCGGGGGCCGCTCTTCTGGCTGTTTCCGCCACGCCTGCCGCGGGCTTTTCGGGGGCGGTCGGCGCATTTTTGTGCGCAGGTGCGCTGACATTTCTCGCTGGATTATGGCGCCCACTTGGTCGTTTGGCAGCAGCGATACCGACAACTTTGGCGCAAGCAATGTTGGGCGGTGTGTTGCTGCCATTATGCATAGTGCCCTTTAAAGCGGCAGTCGAAATGCCCTGGCAGGCGTTACCCGTCATCGTAACATGGTTCGTCGCCGGGCGGATCAACAGGTTAATTGCAGTTCCGTCAGCTGTGATAGCGGCCGCAATCGTCGTGGTCCTCAGCGCCGGGAACAATTCAGTCAGCCCCGAACAGCTGGCGGCTGTTCCCGTTTGGACGATGCCGACCTTTTCGGTAGCTTCCGCCATTGGGATAGGCCTTCCCCTGTTTATCGTCACAATGGCCACACAAAACATCCCTGGCATCGCGGTAATGCGAAGCTTCGGCTATGCTCCCAACCCGGGCAAACTGTTTTCGGCTGTCGGTGGCGCGAGCATTCTGTCTGGTCCTTTCGGTGCCCCTGCCACCTGTCTGGCCGCTATAACCGCTGCGATGTGTTCCAATGAGGATAGCCATCCAAATCCAACCCAGCGCTATTGGTCAGCGTTTATGGCCGGTGTTTTTTATTGCCTATTTGGTGTCTTCGCGGTTGCCATTACTGGATTCGCGGCGCACGCAGATCCCTTACTGATGGGCACCCTGACAGGCGTCGCGCTAATTGGCGTAATGGCCAATTCGATCTTTGCGGCACTTGAAGTCCCCGCCGAGCGCGAAGCAGCTATTCTGACTTTTGCGATTACCGCGTCGGGTATCACTGTCTTCGGGCTTGGCGCTGCTGTCGTGGGTCTTTTAGCAGGTGGCGCCGCATACCTTGTGACCAACCGAGTTCGTTGAGTGCTTTTACCCTGACCGACTGTCAGGTATTATTTGATTATGCTTGGATCATTAGGAAAGCTGGTGGAACGCCAGATCAAGAAAGCACAGGCCGAAGGTCAGCTAAAGGGACTGGAAGGCGAAGGTAAGCCTTTACCAGATCGCTCACCCGAAGCGCTGTCAGATCCCGCGATTGCCGCAGGCCATCGGATCATGGCGCAAGCCGGTGTTTTGCCCGAGGAATTCGAGATCAAAAAAGAATTGGACGCTGCCCGAAAAGTTTACCCAAAAATAACCGATCCAGATGCTCGAAAGACCGCGATGGCGAAAATTGCTGATCTTGAGATGCGGTATCACATGGCCAGGGACGCTAGACGCGCATTTCTGCGATAGTCATTTGAACTCTGGTTTGCGGCCTTGCATGTGCGCTGAAACGACCTCGATTTGATCAGGTTTTCCGATTAATTCAACTTGTTCCGCAGATTCCTCCAGTAAAACTTCAGCTCGGGATTTGCTTTCTGCAATCTCGACTAAACGTTTAGCCGCCCGAATAGCAGAAGGGCTCTTACCTGCAATGTCTTCGGCCAACGCAAGCGCTTCGGTCATGGGATCATCTGACAGCTTGGTGATCAGCCCCCATTCTGCCGCCTGCGACGCTCCTATTGGGCGCGCAGTATAGGTGAGCAGTCGTAAAACGTCAGATCGAACAAGCTGGGGCAACAACACCATGCCGCCCATATCAGGGATGATGCCCCATTTCATTTCCATCAAGGCCAACTTGGCGTCGGGGTGGGCAATTCGTACATCTGCACCAAGCGCGATCTGCAACCCACCGCCATAGGCCACGCCCTTTATGGCACAAATTACCGGCACAGGTACGCGGCGCCAAACCATAGCAAGTTCCTGCATCTCATTGGTGTCACCATGACTGCGCGTCATCAGCCATTCGGTGGGATCGGTATGCGCCATGCTTGCGAAACTGGCCATATCCAGCCCCGCGCAGAAGCTTTTGCCCTCACCTGACAAAACAACGGCTCGGGCCTCTGAGGCCGCAACCTCCTGCCCTGCAGACAAGATCGCTTTTATCATCGCATCATCCAGCGCATTCATCTTGTCGCCGCGGGTCAGCGTTACAACCGCGATGTGATCTTTGTATTCAACAGAAACGCGCGCCATCAGAAACTCCTAAACCGTATTTCTTGCACCTTGCCCTGAAAGTTCGGCGCGATTCCACTGCGACGTCAGGGCATCTGCGATACTGGCATCCGGCCGAACCACGGAGAGTCCAGTGTCATGACATAGAACTGATCGCCGACGATTTTGCCACCTGTGGTGATACCCAACCGTCCATCAGGGTCCTGCAGGGTTCGCAATATTTTACCATCGCCGTCAAAGTGCACCAACATACCGCGATGAATTGGTGCGGGTCGAACCATTGGACCCAATCTCCAAACCACTTTGCGCAAAAATGGATATGGCATCAGAACCTCGGACGGTACTCGGGGGCTGGCAAAGGCCATCCAATAGGTACCATCGCCCTGCGCCTCGATGTTGTCAGGATAGCCGGGAAGGTTATCCAGCAAAACCTCGGTTGTCCCCTCTTTGGGCCCTTTCAGCCAGTGTTTATGGAGCCGGGCTCTCCCCGTTTCGGCAATCAACAGGAAATCCTCTTCCGGGGAAAGGGCGACGCCGTTGGTGTAAACGAAACCTTCTGCAATTTTTACAGTGGTCCCGCCGGGATCATGGCGTGCTACGTAGCCGCTTTCGGATTGCTCCCATATCGTCAGGACTGACGTTTGTTTCGTGCCGCCCATGGTTTCCGGGTCGAACCGGTCAGATGAGTTCGAAAAGTAGATGGTGCCATCCTTGGCCGCCGCCAACTGGTTTGCGTATATTACTGGGTTCCCATCAATTTCGGAGACGACATTTCGCAATGTGCCCGGTCCGTCCCATCGCATCACACCGCGAAAACTGTCAGCTATGTAAAGTGCTCCATCTGGTCCAGCATGAAGACCAAGGGGACGCCCACCCAGATTGTCAATTTCTACCAAAGAGTTACCGTCAATCCGATACAAGTTCCCTGAAAGGCTGGTGGTATAGACAGCGCCGTCCGGTAGAACCGCTATATCTTCGGGGCCGACTTCGCCTGGCGGCAAGTTGACCAGTTCCAATTTATCCAATGCTGCGTTTTCTGCATAATCACCTGAAAAGCCGGGTGGATCTGGAAATTCATAGGCGATGGGAGCCACCGGAACCGGCCAGAGGAACAAATACATTACTCCGATTATCAATAAGCCGAATACAATCCGCACATACGGCCCTCCTTCTAAGTTGCTTACAGATTGTAGCTCGTCAATGCAGCATGCAAGGTTGCCGGGAACGCTACCTTGCGTTTATCTGCCTGCATGAACAATCCGCGTTATACATCTCTTGCCGAATCCCTTCCAGCAACCGTGCCATTCGTTGGCCCAGAGGCACAAGAACGTCGACGAGGCGCCCCGTTTGTGGCGCGGTTGGGCGCAAACGAAAGCGTTTTTGGCCCTTCGCCTCGGGCGGTTCAAGCGATGCAGCAGGCAACTGCCGATATTTGGATGTACGGCGATCCAGAAAATCATGATTTGCGCCATGCGCTGGCCGAATTTCACGAAGTGGAACCCGAAAACATCGTTGTGGGTGAAGGCATCGATGGATTACTGGGCTATCTGGTGCGGTTGATGATTGCTCCCGGTGATACGGTTGTTACATCTGACGGTGCTTATCCGACATTCAACTACCACGTTGCCGGGTACGGTGGCGACATCCACAAAGTGCCTTATTTAGATGACCGCGAAGACCCGAACAAGTTGTTTGCCAAAGCGTCAGAGGTGGATGCCAAGCTGGTTTACCTAGCAAACCCCGACAACCCTATGGGAAGCTGGCATTCCGGTTCGGACGTCATGGCCGCATTGGACGCGTTACCCGACGGCTGTCTGTTGGTATTGGATGAGGCCTATGTAGAATGCGCGCCGCCGGGCACTGCCGCAAAGATCGCAAAAGACGATACGCGTGTTATACGGTTGCGTACTTTTTCAAAGGTCTACGGCATGGCTGGCGCGCGGGTTGGATATGCTATCGGCGCACCGGAGTTGATCGAAGCCTTCAACAAAGTTCGAAATCATTTTGGAATGAACCGAGTCGCTCAGGTGGGTGCTTTGGCGGCATTGCGGGACCAAACTTGGCTGACTGAAGTGCAAGGTCACATCGCAAGAGCGCGAGATCAGATAGACAAAATAGCCCGTTCCAACGGTCTGAAGCCATTGCCTTCGGCCACAAATTTTGTGGCCATCGATTGCGGGCGTGATGGCGCCTTTGCCAAGACAGTTCTGGATGAGCTTGTGAAACAGGGAACCTTCGTCCGAATGCCTTTCGCCTCGCCACAAAACCGCTGTATCCGTGTTAGTTGCGGTGAACAGTCGGACATGGATGCATTTGCAAAAGCCTTGCCTCTGGCGCTTGCCGCAGCGTCGGGTCTGAACACTTGAAACAGACCAAACTAGATCACGGCCAACTTCCCGAACGCTCGTTAACTCTGTTTCGCTAATACCAAGGCAGCAGCTTCGACAGCTCCCGAACCTCTTGGTATGTCCAGCGCGGCCATGCCCGTCTCGATACTTGCAAGCATTGCCAGGATCATTTGACCGTTAACATGACCCATGTGTCCAAGACGAAAGCAAGACTCCTTGTCCTCCATGCCAAGGCCAATGCCAAGGGTCAGGCCTAATTGATCCTTGCAATAGTTTCGCAATGCCGTGCCTCGCCCTTCGGTCAGGCGCAATGCAGTTACTGCGTGGCTGCGATGCGTCGGCTCATCAACATTAATTTGAAGTGCGCCACCCTCGGACCAACGTTCACACGCAGCCCAAACAGCCTTTGCCAATTGCCGGTGACGAGCCCAAATGTGTTCTATCCCTTCGCCGTGTATCAAGTCCAAAGCGGCACGCAAACCGTACAGGTGTTGCGTCGGCGCCGTTCCATTAAAAAACTGATAAAACTGATCAGGGTTTGCGCGCGGTTGCCAGTCCCAGTATTTCGAAACACGGGGCATCTGTGCGCGTCTAGCCTGCGCTTTGTCGTTGAAAAAAACAAAACCAACCCCGGCAGGTGTCATCAGCCCCTTCTGACAGGCAGTCACCATCACGTCGACGCCCCAGGCATCCATTTCAAACCGATCGCAGCATAATGACGCTATGCAATCTGCCATCAACAAGGCGGGGTGATCCAACTCGTCCAATAAATCGCGCAACGCGGGAATGTCGTTTCGGATCGAGCTGGAAGTGTCCACATGCACCGCCAATACAGCCTTGATATCATGCGCAGAATCTTCACGCAGTGTTTCTGCAATCTGGTCAAAATCCCAAGGTGACGACGTGCCAAAGTCGATGAGTTTGACTTGCGCCCCAATTCCCGCCGCCATTTCGGCCCATCCGTGAGCAAATAATCCCGATGCCGGGGCCAGTACAATGTCGCCCGGAGCTATAACATTGGAAAGCGCTGCCTCCCATGTACCGTGACCGTTGGCAATATAGATCGCGACTTGGTGGTCAGTGCGCGCAACCCCGCAAAGATCACGGGTCAGATCAGGCATCATGTCGATCAGTTCGCCTTCATAAATGTTAGGCGACGCGCGGTGCATGGCCTGCAAAACAACGTCAGGCATGACTGAGGGGCCGGGAATGGCCAAATACTCGCGTCCCTGCGCGAGAGAGATGGGATTTTTCATGGGATCAACCTGTTTGAATTGACGCTAACCCTAACGAAGGTTCAAGCGGCGTCAATCCATCAGCTTTGATGCCTCTTGGGCAAGCGCCTCAATTCCAGACCAATCGCCGTCAATAACCATCTGTTTGGGCGCCACCCAGCTACCGCCGGCACAAACCACATTGGGGAGGGATAAATAATCCTTTGCGTTCGCAGTGGAAACGCCGCCGGTGGGACAAAAGCTAATTTGTGGTAACGGCGCGCCGATGGCTTTCAGCGCGGGCACCCCTCCGGAGGCTTCAGCCGGGAAAAACTTAAGCATGTCGTATCCCTGCTCCAAAAGATGCATCGCCTCGCTGCACGTGGCTGCGCCGGGCAACAGCGGTAGGCCTTCTGCCTCACACGCAGCGATTAACGCGTCCGTAGCGCCGGGCGAAACACCGAACTGAGCCCCTGCCTCTTTAGCGTTGCGTACATCTTCGGGGGTAATCAGGGTCCCGGCGCCTACCACACCGCCTGGCACTTGGGCCATCGCACGGATTACATCCAGTGCTGCGGGGGTGCGCAAAGTAACCTCAAGGGCCGGCAACCCGCCAGCGACCAATGCCTCGGCCAGCGGACTGGCCTGTGCAGCATCCTCGACAACCAAAACCGGGACGATCGGGGCAAGCGAGCAAATTTCGCGGGTGCGATCTGTCTTTGATGTCATTTGTCAGGCTCCAAAAATACTGGCACCGGCGTCGGCAGAACCGACGGCGTTACGGAATGCTCCAAAAAGGTCTCGACCCACCCCGTGTTGGTTGGCCGACAAGTCAGCCGTCGCCGAGGCGCGGTCGAGAACACCGGGCGTCAAAATCTCCAGCTCTCCCTTAACGGCATCCACGCGCAGAACATCACCGTCGCATAGGCGAGCTATAGCTCCGCCATCCAGCGCTTCGGGGCAGACATGGATCGCTGCTGGAACCTTTCCGGACGCCCCCGACATGCGGCCATCGGTGACCAGAGCCACCTTTTGTCCACGCCCCTGCAGTATCGAAAGGATTGGCGTTAACGAGTGCAGCTCGGGCATTCCATTTGCCTTTGGCCCCTGAAAGCGAACAACGACAATGACGTCATCGGTGAATTCTCCGGCTTTGAATGCGGCTTTGACATCGTCCTGATCATGAAACACACGCACGGGCGCCTCAACAACTTGATGTTCAGGGGCAACAGCCGAAACTTTCATAACGCCGGTGCCGAGATTGCCGGTCAATCGTGACAGACCACCGGTGGGTTGAAACGGGTCCGATGCCGGGCGGACGATCTTTTCGTTCAAACTGTGGCCCGCGCCGTCTTGCCAAGCAAGCTCTCCGTCGATCAGCTTGGGTTCTTGCGTATAACGATGCAGACCCTGCCCTGCCACGGTAAGTGTGTCAGGGTGCAACAGGCCATCATCCAATAAGGTGCCGATCGTGAAACCCAAACCTCCTGCCGCGTGGAAATGATTCACATCGGCCAACCCGTTTGGATAAACACGCGCGACCAATGGTACAACGGCAGAAATTTCAGAAAAATCATGCCAATCCAGAACGATACCCCCTGCCCGCGCCATCGCAATCAAGTGGATAAGTAGGTTCGTTGACCCTCCGGTGGCCATTAAGCCAACAATCCCATTCACGAAAGCGCGTTCATCGAGAATCTGACAGACAGGCGTGTAATGATTGCCCAGCGCGCTGAGAGACAATGCACGCCTGGCGCCTTCCTCGGTCAACGCGTCACGCAAGGGTGTGTTAGGATTAACAAAGCTCGAGCCTGGCAGGTGCAGACCCATGAACTCCATCAGCATTTGGTTGGTGTTGGCGGTTCCGTAGAAGGTACAAGTACCCGGTCCGTGATAGGCGGCCATTTCGGCCTTCATGAGTTCTTCGCGGCCAACTTCGCCTGCAGCGAATTTCTGGCGAACCTTGGCTTTTTCATCATTCGGTAAGCCGCTGGTCATTGGACCCGCAGGCAAAAATACAGCAGGAAGATGGCCAAATGCCTGCGCACCGATCACCAGTCCCGGTACAATCTTGTCACACACCCCCAGAAAAACGGCAGCGTCATAGGTGTTGTGGCTGAGCGCAACTCCTGTCGCCAAAGCAATCACATCGCGGGAAAAAAGGGATAATTCCATTCCTGCCTCGCCCTGTGTGACGCCATCACACATCGCCGGGACACCACCGGCCACCTGCGCTGTACCACCAGCAACACGGATAGCCTGGCGAATAAGTTCAGGATAACGTTCGAACGGTTGATGCGCAGAAAGCATGTCATTGTAGGCGGTTACAATGCCCAGATTGCCCGCGGTGCCCGTTGCCATGGCTTTTTGATCTTCGCCGGCCCCGGCATAAGCGTGAGCTTGACCGCTGCAGGACAAATGTCCTCGGGCGGGGCCCTTGGACTTCGCTTGCTCCATCCGTTCCAGGTGCGGACCACGCAATGGCGCGCTGCGATCGATGATCCGTTGGGTTACATCGGCAATGACTGAATGAACCATTCCTAACCTCCGATTTGACGCCAGCGGCGTCCGTCCCGATGCATCAGCATCAACGCCTCTTCTGGCCCGGAACTTCCCTGATCATAACGCGAAGGCCGATCGCCGCGTTCTTCCCACCCACGAATGATCGGGTCCACCCAGGCCCATGCAGCCTCAGCCTCGTCCCCACGCATGAACAATGTCTGGTCACCGCGGATCACGTCCATCACCAACCTCTCATAGGCGTCAGGCGCCCGGGCCTCGTCACCCAGGGCGTCAGCGAAACTCATGTCCAGAGCTACGTCGGAAAGGCGGAAACCTCCCGGTCCGGGGTCTTTGATTGTAGTGCGCAAGGTGATGCCCTCGTCTGGTTGCAAGCGGATCACAAGCACGTTGCCCTGCAAGGGACCAACATTCGGGAAAATCGTATGTGGCGGGTCGCGAAAGAACACGGCAATCTCAGACTCACGAGCACGCAATCGCTTGCCAGTTCTTAAATAGAAAGGAACCCCGGCCCAGCGCCAGTTACCAACATGCACTTTGAGCGCAATGAAGCTCTCGGTACGGCTGGACGGATTGCCGACGTGATCGACATAGCCGCCTTCACCTTTTTCCGCGCGGTACTGACCGCGTGCGATATCGGTTTGCGCGACGGGTTCCAGCGCCTCAATAACTTTGACCTTTTCATCGCGCACGGAGTTAGGTGCAAACTTAGAGGGAGGTTCCATCGCGGTAAGGCAGAGCAGCTGAACTAAATGGTTCTGAATCATGTCACGCATGGCACCGGACTGATCATAGTAAGCCCCACGCCCCTCGACACCGACCGTTTCTGCCACTGTGATTTGAACATGGTCTATGTGGGTCGCGTTCCAAAGCGGCTCGAACAGAGAGTTTGCAAATCGCAAAGCCATTAGGTTCTGGACGGTTTCCTTACCCAGATAGTGGTCAATGCGATAAATCTGATGTTCTTCGAAACAAGCGCGCAGCCCCTGATTCAACGCTTGAGCTGATGCCAGATCGTGGCCAAAGGGTTTTTCAACCACAATGCGGCTGTCCTTAGTGGCCAGGCCATGGTCGTTCAGACTTTGGGCGATGCCCGAAAATAAGCTGGGCCCGACTGAAAGGTAAAATGCACGCACGACTTTCGGACGCAAGGTTTTGGTCAGCTCCGCCCAGCCAGCTTCACCTAATGCGTCTACCGGAACATATTCCACGCGGTTCAAAAACTGATCCAAAGTTTCTTTTTTGAATTCAGGGGCGAAATCTTGCATAGACCTCCGCACCAATTCCCGGAAACCATCGCTGTCCATATCGGAACGCGCAGATCCGATTATTCGAGCGTCCTCAGGCATCTGGCCGACTTCGAAACGATGGTAAAGCCCCGGCAAGATTTTGCGTTGCGCCAAATCACCTGTCGCGCCGAATAATACCAGGTCAAACGGATCCACTGGAATTACGCGTGAAACCATTTCAGGCTCCTCTTCGAGTTCGTGTATTCAGCTTAACGCGACATATTACGTAAGCATGAACCGGATGGAGTGCATTTTAGCATCTACACCGCCAATTGTTATCGCTAACATTCACCGAATGAATAGAAAGGTGGCACGCAAAAAGCAAGCTGGAAATCGGGAAAATGCACGATTTTCAAGCCTAGACCTGATGGCGCAGCCAGTCCATTACAGCCGGGCGGACGGACTGTTCACCTCTGTGGCGGGAATCAGCGATGATCTTGCGCACATCCTGCAGATTTGAGCGCAGCAACAGACTTTTGACCGGGCCAATCGACGCCGGGCGCATGGACAGAGTGCGCATTCCCATAGCCGCAAGGCACAACGCCTCTACCGGGCGGCCTGCATCTTCACCACAGAAACTGAGAGGTGTTTTCGAAATTTCACACCGTTCAACAATACGCTCGATGAAACTGAGGAAACTGACATTCAGAGTATCATACCGACGGCGCACCAACTCATTCTCGCGGTCTGCTGCAAAGAAGAACTGTTTCAGGTCGTTTCCACCGATTGAAATAAAGTCCACCTCTTCAAAAAACTTCTGTGGCGCAAAGCCAAGAGAAGGTGTCTCGAGCATTGCCCCGACTTCCAGCTTTTCGGGTAGCACGTGGCCCAATTTTTTCTCACGCTCGATAGTTTTATTGACCTCCCAACGCGCTTCGCGAAATTCATCGGCCTGTGCAACAAACGGGAACATGATTGTCAATGGACGACCATTTGCTGCCCGCAACAGGGCCTGCAATTGCATCCGCATCACGCCGCGCTTGTCCAATCCGACACGGATCGCACGCCAGCCCAGCGCGGGATTCGGTTCGTCCACATGCTTCATGTACGGCAGAACCTTGTCTGACCCGATATCCAAAGTACGGAAAACGACTCGTTTATCGCCAGCTGCATCCAGAACTCTCTGATATTGCATTACAAGTTCGGATCGTTTCGGCATTTGATTCCGTACCAGGAATTGCAACTCGGTCCGGAAAAGCCCAACACCTTCAGCGCCCGACGTCCCAAGCGACGGCAAGTCGGCCATCAAACCCGCGTTCATAACAAGGCTAATGCGCGCACCATCCTGAGTTACTGTGGGCGTTTCACGGATCGACGCATAGCGTTCCTGCGCCTTGGCGTGCATTGCGACCTTGTCCCGGAAGGCTGTGACAACAGTGTCTTCCGGCCGCAGATGAACAACCCCGTTATCGCCGTCGACCAGAATATGGTCTCCGTTCAAAGCTTCAGTTGTTATCCGCCCCACATGAACAACCAACGGTATCGCCAGCGCCCGGGCAACAATCGTTGCATGGCTACCAACCGATCCTTCTTCCAGCACAATCCCCTTCAAGGACCGACCATACTCCAGAAGGTCGCCGGGCCCGATATTGCGGGCAATCAGGATCGGATCGGGAGGAAGATCCTTGCCATTGGTCCCGCCCTGCCCTGTCAGAATTCTCAGCAATCGGTTCGAGAGATCATCCAGATCTGCCAACCGTTCCCTTAAGTACGGATCTGTGACCTGCCCCATGCGGGCACGAGCCTGAGATTGTTCCTTCTCGACCGCTGCCTCGGCGCTTAGGCCAAGCGCAATATCCTCTTCCATCCGGCGCATCCAGCCTTTGGAATTAGCGAACATGCGATAGGCTTCGAGCACCTGAAGCTGCTCTTTGTCACCGCCCTGCGAGATTTCCAGCATCTTATCGACGCCCACACGCAATTCCTCAACGGCATCGCTCAGTCGCTCACGTTCTCTATGCGGATCTTCGGCGATTGGATTCGTAACTACAACGCGCGGTTCGTGGAGCCACACATGACCCTCAGCCGAGCCCTCCTGAGCAGGTCCGCCACTGAGTTGCACCGATTGTTGGTGCAAAGGAGAAAGCGCCGCGCCTTCTCCGACAAATGCGCCCAGCTCAGCCATCTCGGCCAGAACCATTGCGACCACTTCCAGAGCATACACTTCGTCAGCTGTAAATTCCCGTGCTTCACGCGACTGAACGACCAGCACACCCAGAGTTTCCCCCAAACGCTGCACCGGAACACCAAGAAACGACGAGAACCGCTCTTCGCCCGTTTCCGGCATATAGCGGAACCCCTTGGCCGAAGGCGCATTGGCTGTGTTTACAACCTTCCCGCTTTTGGCAACGCGACCAACCAAGCCTTCGCCCATCCGCATGCGTGTTTTGTGGACCGCCTCAGGAGACAAGCCTTCGGTAGCGCAAAGCTCAAGCGTGTCTTGATCTCGAAACAAATAAATCGAGCAAACTTCGCTGCGAATGCTATCTGCAATTAGGTGCGTAATCCGGTCAAGACGTTCCTGACCGGCGGCTTCGCTTGCCATCTCTTCACGCAGCCGTCTCAGCAGCTTGCGGGACTCAGTTTCGGTGCCGTCCGCCATCGCTCTTTGCTCTATGGTATCAGGCGCACCCGCAGGTCGAAATACTCAGGCCGCCTTGTCCAGTTCAAAGGCATCATGCAGTGCCTGAACCGCAAGTTCCATGTATTTCCTGTCGATTAGAACGGAAATTTTGATCTCAGAGGTTGTGATGACCTTGATATTGATCCCTTCATCCGAGAGCACCTTGAACATTTTCGCCGCCACACCAGATTGCGACCGCATACCGATACCTACCACCGAGACCTTGCAAACATCGGTATCTGCGACCAGTTCGGCGTAGTTCAGTTCACCTTTTTCCTTGATCGCAAGAAGCGCTTTTTCCGCTCGCGCCACTTGATCGGTAGGACAGGAGAAAGTCATGTCCGTACGCCCTTCATCCGAGATGTTCTGGACGATCATGTCGACATTGATGCCCTCATCACTAAGCGCAGAGAATATGATCGACGCGATGCCGGGACGGTCGGCAACTGAAACGACCGTCATTTTGGCTTCGTCGCGGGAATAGGCCACACCGGCCACAACATTGGATTCCATGATATCCTCCTCGTCGCAGACCAAAGTACCGGCCTCGTCGGATTGTTCTTCAAAGCTCGAAAGAACGCGCAGTTTTACTTTGTTACGCATTGCCAATTCTACCGAACGGGTCTGCAGAACTTTGGCACCCAAGGATGCCAGTTCAAGCATTTCCTCAAATGCTATCTTGTCAAGCTTACGAGCCTTTTCGCAAATGCGCGGATCGGTCGTGTAGACGCCGTCTACATCGGTATAGATGTCACATCGTTCCGCGTCGAACGCTGCGGCAAAGGCAACAGCTGTGGTGTCAGAACCTCCGCGACCCAGCGTGGTTATCCGACCTTCGGGACTGAGACCTTGAAAGCCAGCCACCACCGCGACTTTCATACCTTCACCAAACTTTTGCGTTATGTTGTCAGTCAGTATTTCCTCGATCCGAGCCTGGCTGTGCGCACTATTCGTCAGCAGCGGAACCTGCCAGCCTTGCCAGCTGCGTGCGGGTACATCCATTTCTTGTAATGTAAGGGCCATCAGACCGGCGGTGACATTCTCCCCAGATGATACAACCGCGTCATATTCCCGGGCATCGTACAGCGGTGATGTTTCGTCGACCCATCCCACCAGCTCATTAGTCTTTCCCGACATTGCTGAGACGATGACGATAACGTCGTATCCCTTGGACACCTCTACGCCAACGCGCTTTGCCGCGCGGCGGATCCGGTCAAGATTGGCAACCGAAGTGCCGCCGAATTTCATAACGAGTACGGGCATGGGGGCTGGTGTCTCCGCGCCTTTGAATTCAGTTCCCGTGCCTATTATGCGAGGGGGGCAGCAAGGGCAAGTGGGCTTTGTTGTAATGATAGCGCACCTTTACAAGACGGACGGGCGGTGTCAGCGTAGAAACGACCGCTTAGATCATGAGGATTTCCATGCTGCGTTTTGCCTTGGCTTTTTCACTGCTCTCATCTCCTGTCATCGCGCAGGTTGCGACTCAGTCCGGAACAGATGGAAAGAACGCTTTGGGCACTGTCCCATGTGCTGCGACAGCAGGAGCATCCTTGCAGAGCTGCAATGCTGAGTTGCGTCGCCGTGATGACGGGACGGCCACACTGGCAGTGCTTTTGCCAACCGGCGAAGTTCGCAATATCTATTTTACTAACGGCATACCGGATTCAAGCAGTTCGACGTCAAAACTGTCTTATGAGACACCTGGTGATATTATGGTTATTTTCATCGAACCAGGTGAAGTATACGAAATTCCAAAGGCTGCGCTGAATTCTCAATAAGGATGCTTGTGACCTTCCCAGGTCTCAAAACACCCCGAATTTTCGAGGGATAACTCGTTAAATCGTTCCATCAAGCCGTTTGCAGCCTGCTTGACTGAAACATCAGCAGCGCGACCCCCCATGTCAGTTTGAACCCAACCTGGGTGATAAATCCCAACCGCAACACCATCCGGTCGCAAATCCGTAGCCAAATTCCGGCCTAAGTTCAAGACTGCGGCCTTTGAGGCGCGATAAATATAACTGCCGCCTTGAGCTCGCGTGTGCGACGCCATTTGAGACGACAGTATCGCCACTTTTCCACGAGCTTTTTTCAAGTTGGGCAGCAATGCCTGAATAGTCAAAAAAACACCGGTTACATTTGTCGCGAAACTTTGGGCCCACATCTCAGAAGGGTAGCCATCAGCCTTTTGCCCCTTGTCCAAATATACCCCAGCGTTACAAATCAGCAGATCAACCGGTCGGCTTTCAAGTTTCTCGGCCATTGCAACATGTTGCGCTGCGTCGGTTACATCCAACGTGACTTCCGCGCTGCCGTCCCTAGCCGTACCTGTAATTTGATGATCCTGCTTTCTTAGGACGTCTGCCAAAGCTTTACCGATCCCGCGGTTAGCCCCAGTTATGACGACATGCATGACCTAGTTGGTTTTTCTAGTCGGAACGAAAGGTAAAGGCGCTATAGGGACGCCATCTTCGATCAACGCCTTTGCCTCTTCCGGTTTTGCTTCACCGTATATTGCACGCTCGGGCGCATCGCCCAGGTGCATTTTGCGCGCTTCACTGGCAAACGCTTTGCCGACGTAATCCGAGTTTTCCTCGACCTTCCGACGCAACTCGGTCAAGGCACTTTCGACGTCAGGTTTAGCCGTTGCCTCATCGACCGAATTCACATCAGTTTTTTCAGCAACCTGAACAGCCTGCCGTGCCGGTCTTACCCGAGGAGTCATAATCGCCTTTTCAACCCGCGTGCTACCGCAAACGACACAACTCACCATTCCTGCAGAGGCAAGCTTGTCAAAGGCCTCTGCGGACTGAAACCAACTGTCAAAGCTGTGTCCAGAGTTACATTTAAGCGCGTATTGAATCATAATTCGGTCCAAACCCTTGGTTGGCGAATAGATACTGAGCCGATGAGCAAGATCAAGTCTTTCCGGTAGTCGTTCAGTTAAGTTTAGGCGCAAATCCCTGAAGCAACACCGCCAGTCCGGGTAAAATTACACGGTGCGATGCTTTTTTGGGCGAATACCACTTGCGTCTACGTACGTTATTTTCTGGATATTTTGCCGAGAGCCTACGCACATGCAGAGGAAAAACATCAACAACAAACTGCGCTGGCCCCACCCCAGAGCGTGTCTTGACGTAACTAAACTGGCCGAGCGGTGCATTGGCGCACATTCCAGAAACGCCAGCCTCCTCCCAAGCCTCAAGCGCAGCAGATTGGCCGCTTGTCAAACCTTTGGTTGGCCATCCTTTTGGTATAATCCATTTCCCCGACCTGCGTGTCGTGATCAACAGGATTTCCGGCTTCCCTTTTGCAAACCGATAACACAATGCTGCGGATTGCTCGAAAACCGGAAGGTTAGCGACCTTTGCACTTGCTTGTATCGTTCGTTCAATATCCATCAACGGATGCGGCCTGTCTCAAAACAAAAACCTTGTTAAACGGCCTATCTTGTACTGTTCGAAACCCATTCTACCACATAAAGGGAATAGTGCCAAATGAGAGCGATTGAGGCAGCTTCAATTCACCATGCGGTGCGACAATTTACGCACGAGTTCGTCGTGGGGTATGTCGGCGTCTATAGCCAGTCTGCGTAGACCGAAATGGACCTGCGCGATCTGTTGGTAATAACGTGTGTAAATAAAATTGGTACTGCCTCCTGCCAACGCCCCCAGAACTGGCACCGATTGGGCCGCCAGCTTCTGACCCAAGACAACGGACAAACGCGGTGCGATTGCAGCGATCATGCGTTGCATTGTGGGGCCCGCCAGTGTCAGGCGAGCAGAAAGGAAACCCAAATCCGCCCCATCATCCTCACTCAACGGACCCGCAGCAGACAGAACGCGAATTGAGTCGAACTTTACATTTTCTTCCTCTGGATCAAAGCCTTCGCGGACTGCGGCACCTTGAATTGATCGCAACAACATCGCCGTAGTTGCCGGAAGTTCCACCAACGCCGAGGTCACTCCTCCAATACCACCGGCAGCTCCCATGGCGGTTGCCACAGCTGTATTCACCCATGGGCTTTGGTCTGCGACAGCCCTCCGTGAGCCCTGGGCAGCACGCATGGCTATCCAAAGTGCCTGCTCTGTCGCCTCTGTCAGGCCTTCCCTTATAGGCTCAGGCAACTGATCCAACAACGATTCGGCCGTACCTCCAAGTCGATTCAGCAACTTTACCCCTGCACCTCCGGCAGACTTGTAGTGTCGTGCCAACCGGTCAAGCTCAGCCTCGGTATCAACCTTTTCAATTAGAACCACATCGCTCATTCATGCCCTCCTATGTCTCAAAGATTGGCATTTTAACGACGATTTTCAATGAATCAGCGTGTCCAACGGGATACTTGCCCCGCGACACCCCGCCAGGCTTCCGGTAAAAGACCCAACCCCAAAACCCGTTCTGGGTTGGTCGGCGGCGGCATTTCCACTCCCGTCAAACGGCGGAAACCAAAACGCTTGTAATAGGGTTCGTCGCCAACCAACATGACGCGTTCCCAACCTTTATTGTGGCCGGCGCTGACGCCTTCATGAATTAGAAAACCGCCTAATCCTTCGCCCTGATGTGTTGGGTGAACAGCAACTGGCCCAAGCAAAAGCGCGTCATAGTTGCCAACATGAACGGGCCAAAATCGGATCGCGCCAGCCATAACGCCCGAATTGTCACGCGCGATCAACGACAACCCGGCAACTGGTGACACATCATCGCGCAAACGATATGACGACAGTGCTTCGCGCCCCGGTGCAAAGCACAGGTCGTACAGGGCCTCAACCTCCCACCAATCGTCCGGTTTTTCCGACCTGATTTCGAACTGCTGCAACCCGGCCCTCTTTTCCCTTCTGGAATTCGCCCTAACACTTCGTTACGGCTTGAGCAAACGCTTGGAGTTCAGATGTTCTACCGACCCGAAGATGGCCACGGATTGCCGCACAATCCATTCAACGCGATTATCACGCCGCGTCCGATTGGCTGGATATCGACCCGCGACGCAAATGGCATCAACAATTTGGCGCCATATTCATTCTTCAATGGCGTGGCCTATACACCTCCGCAGGTGATGTTTGCTTCGACGGGAACCAAAAGCGATCAAAGCGGTACTAAGGACAGTTTGGCCAATATCGAAGCGACAGGGGTGTTCTGTGTAAACATCGTTGGCCACATGCATCGTGACGCAATGAATGCCAGTTCTGCAAGCCTTCCAAAACACATAGATGAATTTGAACATGCTGGTTTAAACCCGGTCGAATGCGAAACGATACCGTGCGCGCGCATCGACGGCGCGCCAGCCGCTCTGGAGTGCAAACTCACGCAAATCGTGACACTTCCAGGAGAGGCAAATCGCGTGGTGTTTGGAGAAGTCACAGGAGTTCACCTTCACGACGACCACATCGTCGACGGGAAATTCGATGTGACCTCGTTTCGACCCCTCGCGCGGTTGGGATATCGGGACTATTCCGTCGTTAAAGACTTGTTTTCGCTCAGCCGTCCGGACGATTGAGCGAAGCAAAACTTTCGTTTCCAGGGTCCGCCCCCCTTCGGAGTTGTTCTTGTCCAGAGAGTTAAACCACCTCGATTATGGTCTGATATCAATTTTCTAAGAAAGCAAAGCACACTGCGACAATGCTTTAATGACCTCCTAGAATACCGGTTCGGACCGAGTAATCTACGGCAAGGCCGTAATCCGGATCGTCGTCGCTGTCGATCATAAGATGCCCCGCCTTGTTCAAAAGCTTGTGGCAGTCACGGCTTAGATGTCTAAGCATCACGCGTTTACCCGCGGTTTCGTATTTCGCCGCAACGTTTTCAATGGCTTGCAAGGCCGACTGATCCACAACCCGGCTTTCGGCGAAGTCGACGATAACGGTGCTTGGGTCATTGGAAACATCGAACAATTCGATAAATCCTTCGGAAGAACCAAAAAACAGCGGGCCTTTGATTTCGTAAACCTTGGCACCTTCTTCAGTAACAGACTCCCGCGTTTGTGCGTGGATTCGTTTTGCGTTGTTCCATGCGTAGGCCAGGGCGGAAACAATCACACCGACAACGACAGCGACTGCAAGGTCCTCCATAACGGTCACTATGGTCACCAGAACAATGACAAAAGCATCCATACGCGGCACTCGTCGCATGATTTTGAACGAATTCCACGCGAAAGTTCCGATCACCACCATAAACATCACGCCTATCAAAGCGGCCAATGGGATCTGTTCTATCAAGGGCGCAGCATAAAGGATGAAAGCCAGCAAGAACAACGCTGCAGCGATACCTGCCACTCTAGTCCGGCCGCCTGATTTTACATTTATCATGGACTGACCGATCATCGCACAGCCACCCATACCGCCTAAGAAACCAGTCAACACATTTGCTGAACCCTGCGCGACACATTCCTGAGATGCGCCCCCGCGTTTACCAGTGATTTCGCCAACAAGGTTCAAAGTCAGCAAGGACTCGATCAAACCGATAGTTGCCAGAATCACTGCGTAAGGCAGAATGATCCCCAAAGTCTCCAACGTCAGGGGCACTTTCGGATAGTCAAATGATGGCAAGCTACCCTCGATCGAGGCCAAATCGCCAACACGCGGCACATCCAAACCAAACCCGATGACCAACGCGGCGACCACAACAATACCAGCCAAAGGCGCTGGTACAACGCGAGTAATTCGAGGCATGACCCAGATTACCGCCATTGTAAGCGCCACCAAACCAAGCATCGTGTACATCTGAATTCCTGGCAGCCATTCCCCCCCACTCAAACCGTGGCCATTATTTTCCATAGATCCGGGAACTTTGAACTGCTTCAGTTGCGCGAGGAAAATGACAACGGCCAGGCCATTAACAAATCCCAGCATTACCGGGTGCGGTACAAGCCGAATGAATCGACCTAATCGCATCACACCCGCAATTAACTGAAGGATTCCCATCAGGACGACTGTCGCGAACAGATATTGAACGCCATATTCCGCTACCAGCGATATCATCACTACGGCCAGCGCACCTGTGGCTCCTGATATCATTCCCGGGCGGCCACCGATCAGAGCTGTGACCAAACCAACAATAAACGCAGCATACAACGCAATAAGCGGATGAACATCTGCGACCAATGCAAAAGCGACTGCTTCGGGCACCAAAGCCAATGCCACGGTCAGGCCGGAGAGAAGTTCGATCCTCAAACGAGAGACGGAAAGCCTTTCGTCAGGCATCCAACGCAAGTCGGGAATGGCTAGGCGATTGGCAAAGCTCGGCAGCAAGGCTCGTGGCATTGGGCGATCCTGTGGGTTCAATTGTTCGCGCGAAGGTGGCCTTGTAGCTGTCAATCTGGGAATGAGGTACCGCGCCCCGCGGGACTCGGCTATGCGTTTGGCGCATGACTGCAAAGGCAAAGCCGAAGCCCCTTGCCAAAACCCCTATGGGCCCGCAGAAAGCTTGCCACAGGAGTTCCATTCGGAGAGTTAAAGTGACCCAAACGAAAATTGCCGTCATCGGTGGATCCGGAATTTACGACGTTGGCGGCTTGGAGAATGCAAAGTGGGTCACAGTTGAATCGCCATGGGGAACACCTTCGGATCAGATTTTGACAGGTAACCTTGACGGCGTTGAAATGGCGTTCTTGCCTCGTCACGGCCGTGGCCATGTGCATTCGCCGACAAGCGTGCCTTACCGTGCCAATATTGATGCGCTTAAAAGACTTGGCATAACAGATGTGATCTCGGTTTCTGCATGCGGCTCGTTTCGTGAGGAACTGGCGCCTGGGGATTTTGTGATCGTTGATCAATTTGTTGACCGCACGTTTGCCCGCGACAAAAGCTTTTTCGGAAAGGGTTGCGTTGCTCATGTAAGCGTCGCAAATCCAACTTGCCCGCGCCTTTCAGATGCGTGCGAGACCGCGGGGCGATCAGTCGGCATCACAATTCACCGTGGCGGCACTTATCTTGCGATGGAAGGACCCCAGTTTTCCACATTGGCGGAATCGAAAATGTATCGTGAGCAATGGGGCTGTGACGTAATCGGAATGACCAACATGCCCGAAGCGAAACTCGCCCGCGAAGCCGAGCTTTGTTATGCTTCGATCGCTATGGTGACAGATTACGATAGCTGGCACCCAGATCACGGTGAAGTGGATGTAAGCGCCATCATCGCGACGTTAACAAGCAACGCTGATAAGGGTCGCTCATTGGTGAAAGCCCTGCCTGCTTTGTTGGGTCCGGAACGGGAGCCCTGCCCCAACGGTTGTGATCGCGCCCTTGAGTACGCCATTTTGACCGCACCTGAAAAACGTGATCCGTGTTTGATGGCAAAGTTGGATGCGGTGGCTGGTCGCGTTCTTTGACCCAAAAATATCTAGTTTTTTTGAAGGGCATTTTGCACATCGTCCCACAACCCATGGGACCAAAGGTCATTGTGCGCGCCGTCGGTTATTACGTGAAACTGCGCATTCTCTCCGGCCAAATCCGCCAAGGTCTGGCTATGGTGCATAGGAACTGTTTCGTCATGAGTGCCGTGAAAGATCAGGGTCGGGACCGTGATGTTTGCGATCAAGTCACGGGTCGCGAATTGATCTTTCATCAGTGCAGAGACTGGGATCCAAGGGTATCTTTCCGATGCAACGTCGACAGTTGCAGTGAACGGAGCCTCAAGCACCAGCAATTGAGCCTGCGGACGTTGTTCAGCAACTGCCGCCGCGATCGCTGTACCAAGGCTTTGACCATGCAACAGAACGGCTGAACCTTCACTGGCAACCCCATCGAACAACTGCAAGCCGTCAGAAATCAAAGCCAATTCAGACGGCTGTCCTTCGCTACCCGGATAGCCACGATAACTGGGGGCCAGCAACCCAAAGCCGCTGTTTAGTATCTCGCGCATGCGGTCTGCCCTATCGCCCAAATTGCCGGTTTGACCATGGAAGAACAAAACCGTGGGCGCGCCTTCGATTGCAGGAGGTGCAGCCCAAGCCGTCAAAACCGTTTTGTCAGACATGGGCAAAGTAATCACTTCAACATCAGCCAAGCCCACAGCCCTGGGTTCCGGTAATAATCCGTCAGGTTTGAAAAGCAGAGACCTTTGGTTGAAATACATGTATCCAACGATGGCCGCGTAAATTGCCGCAACAAACAAAGCCAAAAGGACTAACGGGCCTTTCAGTTTTTCCGCGATTGATCGCAAAGTCCTGAGGGTCACATCCTTATTTTCGCTTTGTGCCTGTGACATGGATCGCTCCGAGCATACGTTTGTTGGATTAAGTCTTGGCAACCAAGCACATATTCAAGGCCGCAGAACAAAACTTAATCCAATCTTTAGAACGTCGTTCTCAGGCTAAGATGCGAAAATCCGGTCAAACCTTGGTTGAAATGTGTGGAGTACTAACCATCTAAGTTTCAAATAGTTATTTCAAACAGATAGTTATTTAACTTTGAATGCGTTCAAAAGTCACTGGCAGGCAATCAATGAAACGCCTTGAAGCGTTGGACGCCGCCCGGTTCCTTGCATATTGCGGTATGGTTCTGGTGAACTTCCGAATTGCTGCGCAAGTTGCTGAGGGCACAGACTGGGCTTCGGTTTTGATAAACGCGCTGGAAGGGCGCGCTGCCGCATTGTTCGTAGTTTTGGCCGGAATTGGTATCGGACTTTCAAAAATTTCTGCTCACGTTTTAATGCGACGGGCCGCATTTTTGTTCGCAGTCGGTCTGTTGAACATGATCGAGTTCGAAGCGGACATATTACATTTCTATGCTTTGTATTTTATGGTCGGAACAATGTTTCTGACTGCAGAGCGTCGCGCGCTGTGTATTGGTGCGATTGGAGTCATCTTCATTTCAACCGCTGCACATTTGGTTGTTGACTATGATCGCGGTTGGAACTGGGACACGCTGAATTATTATGATTTGTGGAGCTTTCCCGGCTTTATTCGCAACCTGCTCTTTAACGGCTGGCATCCTGTTTTTCCTTGGGCGGCGTTTCTGCTTATTGGAATGGCAATCGCCCGCACTGAGTTGCATCGGCCAGGTGTTCAAAACAGGTTGATCATTTGGGGCTTTGGCGCTGCAATTTTCGCCACTTTTCCCGCAAGGCTTGTCACTGATCCGGACTTGGTTGCCGTTTTAGGCGCGCAGTCGCTTCCGCCCGGTCCCTTTTATGTTCTGGCTGGAACGGGGACAGCTTGCATCGTGATCGGAATTCTTCTGAAGCTTTGGCCCACAATAGATAGGCTTCGTATAGGAGCAGTGCTAAGTGCGCCAGGACGGCAGAGCCTTACGCTATACATGTCACATATTTTACTCGGAATGGGACTTCTTGAGGCCACTGGCCGTTTGAATGGAAGCCTAAGCGCACCGCAGGTATTTTTTTACGCCGTAACTTTCTGCACTGTTTCCTCGGTTTTTGCCCTTCTGTGGAGCCGAAAATTCAAACATGGACCATTAGAAGCTTTGATGCGTCTTTTGAACGAGCCATCAAAGAACTTGACGAGGAACACTTAAAAGGCGTTCTGTACAGCAAAATTTGCAGGTGACCCATGTCATTAGATCTTTGGCTGGCCTTTGTTGCCGCTTCAACGGCCCTTTTACTCATCCCCGGTCCTACAGTGCTTTTGGTGCTAAGTTATGCATTGTCCAAGGGTCGCAGCGTCGCAGTTGCGTCTGCGACAGGGGTGGCCCTAGGGGATTTGATTGCAATGACAGCGTCATTACTGGGCCTAGGCGCATTGGTTTTGGCATCGGCAACCCTATTCTCGGTTCTGAAGTGGGTCGGGGCGGTCTATCTGGTGTGGTTGGGTCTAAAGCTGCTGCGCAGCGCGCCGTCCGGAGGTTTACACCCTATCGAAACACGTCAAGACATAACCGCCCGCAGCGTATTCGGTCACGCGGCGGCGGTCACGGCGCTCAACCCAAAATCAATTGCATTCTTCATAGCCTTTGTTCCGCAATTCCTGCGTCCCACTGAACCGCTTAGTCCCCAGTTTATAATTCTTATTGCGACTTTTGTCGGCTTGGCGGGGTTGAATGCGCTGGCCTACGCTTTATTGGCTGATCGGCTGCGAAAAGTGATCCGCCGTCCCGCGATACTTACCGGGATGACAAGGTTCGGTGGACTGACGTTGATCGGTATGGGTGTAGCCACAGCAATCCTACGGCGGCCCACCTGAAACGATCAGTCTTCGGCATTTTCTTTCATGAAACCCCGAATAAAACGCCGAATTTCTCGGGCGGCCGAGGTATCCAATTCTTTGCATAGCTCAACAAACGCATCGCGTTCATCTTTGTCCAGACGAAGAACCAACTGACTATTCTTCTTATTCGTCCGTTTACTGTCTTTCTTCGCCACGCGTCTCGTTCCTACGTAAATCTTGATTCATATCGCGATGCATTGTATATACATAGCATAGAACTTGTCTTTATCGGGCACCTAACAATAAAAAACGGAAATTGGCAATGAACCTTCATACTGCACAAGCATTTCTATTGCGAGATCAACGCAATTGGCGCAAACCTCACCTATCCTGGCTACCGGCTGCGCTGTATCGGTACTATGGGCTGCCTGACACAATCAAGCCACGTCATAAATAGGCAATTTTCAGGAAACTCTCCTTGCAAGACTGACTTGAATGGGCCAAACACCCCCGCGTGTTTTGACGCGAAAGGGTTGCCCTATGTCCAGAAATAAAACCGTTAAGGATTACATCCGGACCATCGTTGATTTCCCACACGAAGGAATAATGTTCCGCGATGTAACTACCCTTTTTGCCGATCCCCGTGGGTTCCGCATTGCCATCGACCAAATGCTTCACCCATATGCAGGCGAGCGCATCGACAAAGTTGTCGGGCTTGAGGCACGAGGTTTCATTCTTGGTGGCGCCATCGCGCATCAATTAAGCGTGGGTTTTGTTCCTATCAGAAAAAAGGGCAAACTGCCGGGAACCACGATCAGCCAAGATTACAAGCTGGAATACGGTGAAGCGATTGTCGAAATACATGATGACGCTATCCTGCCGGGTGAGAAAATCCTTGTCGTGGACGACTTGCTGGCTACCGGTGGCACAGCAGCCGCAGGCATCAAGCTGATCGAACGATTGGGCGGTGAAATCGTTTCATGCGCATTTATTATCGATTTGCCAGAGCTCGGAGGCCGCAAAGCGCTTGAAGACATGGGAATGGATGTTCACGTGCTATGCGAATTCGAGGGTCTATAGCGCGAAACTGATCACATTAGTGTGAATGGACAATTGTGCCTTCAGCAGCTTAGGGCGCGAATTCGTCATTTCAACAGCAGTTTGAGATTGTCGTCGGTGATCCCTTTTGGACGCGTCCACGTACTTTTTGTCGATGCCACCTGAGGCATTTTCAACAAGGGAAATTAAACCATGTTTCGTAAAATCGCTGTAGCCAGTGTTGCAACCATCGTTCTTTCTACTTCCGCCATGGCCGACGGTCATGGAAAAGACATTGTAGACACTGCGGTTGAGGCCGGCAGCTTTGGTACACTGGTAGCCGCAGTTCAAGCCGCTGAGCTTGTCGACACTCTCAAAGGCGAAGGCCCATTTACTGTTTTCGCTCCAACGGATGAAGCTTTCGCAGCCCTTCCCGAAGGTACAGTGGAAAACCTGTTGAAGCCTGAAAACAAGGATCAACTTGTTGCAATTCTTACCTACCACGTCGTACCCGGCAAAGTAATGTCAGGCGACTTGTCAGACGACATGACCGCCGCGACTGTACAAGGCGGCGATGTCACGATTGATCTAGACAACGGCGTAATGGTCAACGATGCCAAAGTCGTTCAGGCCGACATTGAAACGGAAAACGGCGTAATCCACGTGATTGACAAAGTTATCCTGCCAGCTTCGTAAATCAGCCTGAAGCAATACGGCCCGGCGCTGCCGGGCCGTGTTCAGGCCCGGATAACCGCCCCAGGGTTCAATATTCCCTTTGGATCCAAAGCTTCTTTTATTTTTCTCATAACCCCAAGCTTTATTGGATCGCCATAGCGTTCAAGGTCATGCACTTTCAGACGACCTACTCCGTGTTCCGCGCTGACTGATCCGGAAAACGTGTTAACAAGCTCGTGAACTGCAAACTTTACTGCTTCGCGGACGCCATCATATTCACTTCGGTCGCGACCCTTAGCCGGAAAAACGTTGTAGTGCAGGTTGCCATCACCCAGGTGGCCGAAACAATTGATCCGAAAGTCCCCCAAGTCCATTATCGTTTTGTTTCCCTGTCGGATAAACTCGGGAATATCTGAAATCGGCACGGAAATATCATGGCTTGAAACCGAGCCGATCAGACGGTTTGCCTCGGGGATATTTTCACGCACAGACCACAATTGCTCCCGCTGTGTTCCGTTTTGGGCAATTACACCATCTGTCACCAACTCGTGTTCGTCAGCTTTGGAGTATAGAGTTTCCAACATCTCAGATGGACTTTGACCATCGGAAAGACCTAATTCGATAAGTACACTCCATTCAGGGGTGGCTTCGAATGGTTGCCGGACGTTCGGAAGAACCTCGGACAGGAATTGCAAACCTTGCCGATGGATCAGTTCAAAGGTGCTGACACCGTCGCCGACCAAATCTCTGGCTAGTGAAAGCATACTTATCGCCGCTTGGGGAGACGGGACCTGAAAAATGGCTGTTCCAACCCGTGCCGGCTTGGGAAACAACTTCAGTGTAGCAGCTGTGATAATCCCCAATGTTCCTTCTGACCCGATCAGCAGATTGCGCAGATCATACCCGGTATTGTCCTTACGTAACCGGCTGAGACCATTCCAGACATCGCCGTTTGGTAAGACAGCCTCTAGCCCCAGGCACAAATCTCGCGCATTGCCGTAGCGCAGAACGTTTACCCCTCCGGCATTCGTCGCCAAATTTCCTCCAATCCGACAAGATCCCTGCGCGGCAAGAGATAAAGGAAACATACGATCCACCGAGTCGGCGGCGGCCTGGACGTCGGACAAGACCGCACCCGCCTCGGCTACCATGACATTTTCAGATGGATAGATCTCTCGGATTTCGTTCATCCGTTCGAGAGAAACCAGCAACGGCGCTGGACCGTCGGGCGAAACCTGCCCACACACTAGTCCTGTGCCACCACCGTAGGGGATAACTGCGACGCCTAAATCGAAAGCTAATCGCACCAATATCGCGACCTCTTGAACCGATCGCGGCAGGGCTAGCAGGCCAACTTGCCCGGTAAATCGGCGACGCGGCTCTTCCAGATATTGTGGGGTCACCGGGCGCAAAACATCGCCGCCCAACTGTGCGCATATTAACTCGGCAAAACTGTTATCGGCGGGGACAAGTGTCATGCCCATTCCTTGCCCCAGGTGGCTCACAGCGGCAAGTGCTATTCCAAATCAATGAGGTATTGCGGTTCAAGCACAACAACGGTGGGTCGGTCGGGAAGCGTTCGTAATGATACCACAATTTCGGACACACCATCGCGTTCCACTGGGAACTCGTCCCGGATATCAACTAAGAAACGCTCCAGCGAAAAACCTGAAAACCAATGCATAGGTATAATAATCGAACTCTTGAGCCGTTTAAGCACAGTGATCATCTCGGGCAGAGGCATCGTTGTCCCACCGTCGACAGCGGCCATGACCACGTCCAACCGTCCCAGGGCGGCAAACTGTTCGTCGGATGGAACATGGTGCAAGTGACCCAGGTGACCAATGCACAGGCCTTCGACTTCGAACACAAAGATCGAATTCCCGCGCTCTTCAACACCGCCATAGACCGACCGGATATCCGTAGACACGTTCCGCACAAGCATCTCACCAAGATCAAGGTAGTGGTCGATGCCTTGACCAAACTCGCCCCATCCCGGCAGAACATGCGGAATTGCCGGGTCGGGATGTGCCGTCCAGTGGGTGCTGTGGGCGTGGTTCATCGTTACAACATCCGGTATCAGATCAGCACCACCGATGAAGCCGGTGAAGTCAGTCACTGCGTTTAAGCCACCTTTGGTCTGGATCAGAAACGAAGCGTGCGCGACATAGCTTATTCGGACTGAAAACTCTGGCAAAGGATCTTGCCATGCGGCCTTGTGTAGATATTCGATCCCAGGGGCTGCGTCGGCAATCGCGATACAATGGCTTGGCCGCCGCTCTTGCGCCGCAGCTCCGCCCGAAACAACCAGCAATGCCAGTAAAAAGCGCCACATCCATCAAGTGTAGCGCAACTGGGCGACAAGTCACCCATTTGATCGTTGGATCACGTCGCGATGGGTGTTTTATCAGGCGTGTTTAACCTGCATCTGTCTTGCCGCGCCGGTCCGAGCGTAAACTTGCGTACAAAACGTGGGTTCTCCAGCGTCCACTGATCTGCAGATAGGATTGGGCGACGCCTTCGTATTTGAAGCCTGAACTTTCCAACAATCCGCGAGAAGCTTTGTTCTCGGGCAAACAGGCCGCTTCGATTCGGCTCAGATCAAGGCGGGTGAAAGCGTAATGCACAACCGCACCGATTGCCTCGCGCATGTATCCTTGACGCGCGAAAACCTGACCAGTCCAATATCCAAGTGTTCCGGCTTGGGCGGGTCCGCGTCGTATGTTGTCCAGCGTTATTGCCCCCAGCAAAAAGTCGTCCTCGCGCCGGAACAGAAATAATGGAATCGCAGTTCCGCTGGCGACGGATCGTTGCGCCCAATAAACCCTGTTTGTAAACGACTTGCGGCTAAGGTGATCGTCAGCCCAAATCGGTTCCCAAGGTGTAAGATAGTCTTTGGATGCTCGCCTTAATGCTGCCCAATCGTTAAAATCCGAATGAACGGGAGGGCGCAAGCTCAACCGCTCGGTTTCGAGTTTCAGCTTGCGTCTGCCCAACAGCATCACGCCGCACGCCTCTCCTGCAATTCAGCCAATGTCGGTGCACTAGAAACAGGCCCATACAGTGCCAATGCTGCAGGCGCATGGACGGCCATCTGCTCAGCAAATTTGCGCACGTCCTTGGTGCTGACAGCGTCGATCTTTGCGACAGTGTCCGCAAGCGAAGGCACCCTGCCCCAAATCTGCACCAACCGGGCCAAACGTTCCGCCCGATTAGAAGGGCTTTCCAACCCCATCAACATTCCGGCCTTCATTTGAGCGCGGGCGCGGGCCACTTCTTCAGGCGTCATCTCCTCTGCCGCGCGCTTCATTTCGTCGATTGTTATGCTTGCCAGTTCGCTGACCTGATCAGAAGAAGTTCCAGCGTAGATCGTGGTTGTACCTGTGTCGGCATATGCACCCGTTTGCGCGAAAATTGTGTAGCACAACCCCCGCGTTTCCCGCACTTCTTGAAACAAGCGTGAAGACATGCCGCCGCCCAAGGCCGTCGAATAGATTTGAGCGGTATAAATCTCATCATCGCGATAGCCCGGGCTTTCCAGCGCAAGGGCAAAATGGGCCTGTTCCAGTTCTTTCTCCTGCCGCGCTTCACCTCCGGTGAAACGGGCCGGGTCGGCGACCAAGCCTTTACGGGGTTTCAGGTGACCAAACATCTGTTCGGCCATTTCCATTAACGCATCATGATCAACTGCCCCGGCTGCGGAAAGGATCATTTGGTCAGGTCCATAATGCTCAGCCACAAAGCCAGACAAATCGTCGCGTGAAAACGTGCTTACCCTTTCCGAAGGGCCCAGAATAGTGCGCCCCAACGGTTGATTGTGATAACTCTGCTCTTGCAGCCAATCAAAAATGACATCATCTGGCGTATCGAATGCTTGACCGATTTCTTGAAGAATTACGCCCCTCTCGACTTCAATCTCGCGCGGATCGAAAACCGGGTTAAGGACAATATCTCCGATCACATCCATCGCCAGCGCAACGTCGTCCTTTAAAACGCGCGCGTAATATGCAGTTACCTCGCGTGATGTGTAGGCGTTGATGTAACCGCCCACATCCTCGATCGCTTCTGCAATCTGCAGTGCTGTTCGACGCTCGGTTCCCTTGAATGCCATATGCTCAAGAAAATGCGCGATACCGTTCTGCTCAATTCGTTCATGCCGCCCTCCGGCGGTCACCCAAATGCCGATGGCCGCCGATTGCAGCCCCGGCATATGTTCACTGACGATACGAAAGCCGTTCTTCAGTTGATCTTGTCTGACAGTCACTCGGCAATTTGCCCTTTGATAAATTTCTCGATAGCGCCCAAATTATTGGCAATACGGGTCACCCGTTCCGGACGTTCATACAGATCAGACATGCGAGAGGGAAGAGGCGGATGCACATCACTCGCCTTCTCAACCGCGGCCGGAAACTTCGCTGGGTGTGCTGTGGCCAGAGTAATCATTGGTACGTTCTCCGCGCGGTGATCTTCGGCCACTTTGATACCTACGGCTGTATGCGGGCAGACAAGTTCAGCACTGTGCGCAAGTGTGGACTGGATCGTCTGCAGCGTTTCGTCTTCGGAAACGCGGCCCGAGTCAAAATTCTCGCGGAGGGACTCCATTGCTCCTTGGCTGACTTTGAAGCCACCATTTTTTAGTTCTTCCATCAGCTGAGACACTGCACCAGCGTCCTCGCCATACGCATAGAAAAGCGCGCGTTCAAAGTTTGAGCTGACCTGGATGTCCATAGACGGGCTGATCGATGGGATGGTGTCACCTTTGAAGTACCCCTCACCTGTCAGGCAACGGTGCAGGATATCGTTTTGATTGGTTGCCACCACTAAACGATCAATGGGTAAACCCATGCGTTTCGCAAGGTAGCCTGCGAAAATATCTCCGAAATTTCCGGTCGGCACGGTGAAACTAACTTTGCGATGCGGGGCGCCAAGGCTAACTGCGGCTGAGAAGTAATAAACAATCTGAGCCAGCACGCGGCCAAAATTGATTGAATTCACCCCGGCAAGTTTGACACTGTCACGGAAGTCAAAATCGTTGAACATGTCCTTAAGTGCTGACTGGCAATCATCGAAATCGCCAGCCACCGCCAATGCGTGCACGTTGCTATCCGCAGGCGTCGTCATCTGGCGGCGCTGCACCTCAGAAACGCGGCCATCAGGGAAAAGTATGAATACGTCAACTGCGTCAAGGCCGCGGAAAGCCTCGATTGCAGCCGAACCGGTGTCACCGCTGGTTGCACCCACGATGGTCACGCGATCTCCTCGTCTTTTCAGGGCTACCTGAAACAGCTGACCAATCAGTTGCATGGCAAAATCCTTGAATGCCAGCGTTGGTCCGTGGAACAGCTCAAGCAAAAAGTGGTTCTCGTTCAATTGCTTTAACGGAGCCCGCGCAGCATGACCAAAGCCCGCATAAGCGTGCTCAATGATCTCTCTGAATTCGTCTTCGGCAAATGAGCCTTCGACAAAGGGCCACATCACCTTGAACGCGATCTCTTCATAGGTAAGTCCAGCCAACCCGGCAATCTGGTCTTGCGGCATGACCGGAATCTCGGCAGGCAGATACAAACCACCGTCGCGAGCTAATCCGGTCAGCATCGCTTCTTCAAATGTCAGTTCGGGCGCCTGCCCACGGGTCGAGATGTATTTCATTGCTGGTCACTCTCAGAGGAGGCGCGGCTGCGCCATAGGAAGTATCCGGTCATCGCAGCCCAAACCAAAGCCAGACCAAACCAAGTTATTGCGTACTGCAAGTGATCGTTGGGTATGCCCGCCGTATCCACTGGCAGTGGAGTAACATCGGGATCAGTATTTGAACGCGCAACCAGCAGAACCGGCTCAGTTTTGAGAACTGCCGATAAATTGGGAACGTCCCGAGCAAACCAAATGTTGCCATCAACGTCTGGTTCGGGCGTGAAACCGTCGATTTCATCCGGCCAATGCAGATTACCTGTCACCTGCATAGCGCCTGTTTGCCTTGCGTCCGACTTGGCCGTCGTGGGAACAAAACCGCGATCTACCAATATCCGTCTGTCGTCGACGCTGAAGGGCTGAATGATCCGGTAGCCTGCGCCAACTTGTTTGACCGAGACCAATACGTGGATTTCACCGGTTTCCATTTCGCCCGAAATAGTAACGGGCAAATACTTGTCTTCGTCTTGGGAAACCGCTTCCGGTAAAGCAACTGGCTGGGCCGCAATTCGGCTTTCGATATCGGCCAGAATGCTCTCTTTCCAGGCCAGACGCTGCAACTGCCAAATACCCAGCGATACTAGGATCGCCAAACCGGCAACACCAAATATCAGTGGGAAAAGGATGCGACGCATTTCAGAACCATGTTTCGTTGCTCAATGGCTCCTTTTAGGAACCCGCGCCTTGTTAAGGGTTGCGCCCGTACGATTGCAACCACTCAATTGTATGGGGCGCAATATAGCATCTCGGATGGTAAAAAGCCGCCCATTGAGGGCGGCTTTTTCGTCTGCAAATCTGGCTGTTTTTACATCAGCGGTGCCTGTCCCCAAATGTAAACTGCGAAAAACAGAAACAGCCAAACAACGTCGACAAAGTGCCAATACCAGGCCGCCGCTTCAAAGCCGACATGCTTCTCTGGTGTGAAGTCACCCTTAAGAGCCCGGATCAAGCAAACCGAAAGGAATATAGTGCCGATTATCACATGCGCGCCATGAAAACCCGTGGCCATGAAGAAGTTCGAGTAGAACTGATCGCCACCAAATTGCCAACCTTCGTGCGCAAGTAGTTCGTAATACTCAAATCCCTGCAACGCAGTAAAAGCGATCCCCAGCGCAATACCGATTGCCAAACCATTGATCAGCGCCTTGCGATCGTTGTCATGAGCAAGAGCATGGTGCGCCCACGTAATCGCGCAGCCAGACAACAGAAGAACCAAGGTGTTGATCAGTGGCAGGTGGAAAGGGTCAACCGCGTGAATATCAGGTTGGATGTACTCGGTCCCGGCATAGTCGTACATCGGGTACATCCGATGTTTGAAGAACGACCAGAACCAAGCAAAAAAGAACATCACCTCGGACATCACAAACAAGATGAACCCGTAGCGCAAACCAATACGAACCACCGGAGTGTGATCACCCTGCCGGCTTTCCACGACGACGTCTGTCCACCAGGCAAACATTGTGTACAGGACGCCTACTAGTCCCATCCAAAAGATCCACGGTGTTATACCGTGCATCCAAAGAACTGCTCCGAAAAGCATAACAAAACCACTGACCGCGCCGATCAGCGGCCAGATCGATGGGGCCAAAATGTGGTAGTCATGGTTTTTAGCGTGTGCCATCAGCGTCCCTCACCTACAGGCGTTAGTTCGTGTTAGTTTCTGCCTGCTGGTCGAAGGCTGCATAGCCTTCGGGCAGGTCAATTTCATAGAATGTATACGACAACGTGATCGTATGAACATATTTCGCTTCGAGATCCTCAACCATTTCGGGATCAACAAAGAACGTAACCGGCATCTGCACCCGTTCGCCGGGTTGCAAGACCTGTTCCTCAAAGCAGAAGCAGGCGATTTTCTGGAAATAGCCCCCGGCAGAATATGGCGCGACGTTGTACGAGGCCTGCCCGGCAATGGGTCGGTCGGTCGGGTTATAAGCCTCATAAAATGCTAACCCAGTTTCACCAATGCGCACATCCATCTCACGCTCAACCGGTTTGAACTCCCAAGCCATGCCTTTAGCCTTAGAGGCATCGAATCGTACCGTGACAACCCTATCAAGGATATCTTCTGGCGCCTGCTCGGATACACCCGTGGTTCCGCCAAAACCAGTGACCCGGCAGAACCAATCATAAAATGGAACGGCCGCCCAAGCCAAGCTACCCATCAGGACAACCAAACCGACGGTTTGCACCACTGTTTTCTGCGGACCTTTCAACGCCATCAGTCCTGCACCTCTTGCGTTGCCATGCCGAAATCCGTCCCGGACACCTTCACGATCGTTAAGCCGAAAATGATCATGATAAACGCCGCTAATGTCAGCCCCACCCCTAGGTTGCGGCCAAAGCGGCGCTGATGCAATTCGTGGGGCTTGCGCAGACTCATGACCAGCCACCCCATCCAAACGGTTTGACCAACGCCTCGATCAATATCGCACCAAAATGCAAAAACAGGTAGAGCAGCGAAAGTTTGAAGAAGCGGCGTTCAACTTTGAAATTATCGGCCTCAGAGTCGTCTTCGGTCCTACGCGAGATGCACCACGCTCCATGCAGGAAGAGCGCGTTCAAAACCAAAGCGACCGTTAGGTAGATTGGCCCCCCTATACCCGAAAATGCGGTTCCAACGGCCAGTACAGCCAACAACCCGGTGTAAATCAGAATGTGCACTCGGGTCGCGCGGCGTCCGTGCGTAACGGTCAGCATCGGCACGCCTGCGTCGTCATAGTCGGATCTCATGAACAGGGCCAAAGCCCAGAAATGCGGCGGTGTCCACATGAAAGTCAAAGCGAACATCAACCATGGCTCTAGTGTCATGGAACCCGTCGCCGCAACCCAACCTATGACAGGTGGGAACGCTCCGGCGGCTCCGCCGATCACAATGTTCTGCGGTGTCGATCGTTTCAGCCACATCGTGTAGATCACAACGTAGAAAAATATCGTGAAGGCCAGAAACGCTCCTGCAAACCAATTGGTCGCCAGCCCCAGCATGATCACAGACAGACCGGATAGCGCCAGACCAATAGCCAGCGCCTCACCTTCTTCAACTTTGCCAGAAGGGATCGGACGGCCTTTTGTCCGCTTCATAACCTTGTCGATATCAGCGTCCCACCACATGTTCAGGGCACCTGATGCCCCACCGCCAATGGCTATGAAAAGGATAGCGCAGAATCCAACAAACGGATGCACAGGTACAGGCGCGGCAAGCATACCGACCAATGCAGTAAACACGACCAGGGACATCACGCGCGGCTTCAGCAAGGCGAAATAGTCGCCAAAGCTGGCCTCGTCCACGCGCCCCTGCGCGTTCACGGTGCTGGCGTTAAAGCTTGCGTCGCTCATATCCGTTCCCTTAAGGCCAAAGCGGTACGTTTACCGCGCCGCTCACGCCACGTTCGATGCCAAGGGCCTCAGCCCCAGACGAGCTTAGTTTGCGGCCACCTGATAGGTCGCGGGTTTCCCTGCATATTCCTCAAGCGCCTTGGTCAGCCACTGATCGTAGGCCTCTTGACTAACCACTTTCACCGTAATCGGCATATACGCATGGTCCTTGCCGCAAAGCTCGGAACACTGCCCAAAATAGACACCTTCCTTGGTTGCCTCGAACCACAGTTCGGCCAATCGTCCGGGCACGCCGTCCTGCTTTACGCCGAAAGATGGAATAGTCCACGAATGGATAACATCGGACGCAGTGACTTGCATCACAATAACTTTGTTCACCGGTACGACAACGGCGGTGTCGGTGGCCAACAGCCATTCATCTTCGCTGTATCCCGCATCAGACAGCTTGGCCCGCATTGCATCGTCAAGCACGAACGGCGTCACGTCCGCATCGGCCGGACGCGCCCCTTCGTCCAGCGTTGCAGGGTGCCCCAGCAAGTAGCTGTCGAAGGCAAAATCATGATCCACGTACTCGTAAGTCCAGTACCATTGGTTGCCGACAACCTTGATAACCACGTCACCCTCGGGAATTTCCTGCTGTTTGAAAAGCACCGGCAGTGAGAAAGCCCCAATGAAAACCAGAATCAGGATCGGACCCAACGTCCAAGCGACCTCAACGGGGGTATAATGCGAAAACCGCGCGGGCGTTGGATTGGCGCGCTGGTTGTAACGCACAATGCAGTACAACAGAAGGCCTGCAACGAGCAAGCATATTACAGTGATGATCACCAGAATCATATTGTCCAGACGCTGGATTCCATCGGCCAGGCTAGTGGCTGAGGGCTGGAACCCGACACCGCCATCAACCGGCTTACCAATAATCTCAAGCTCCTGAGCCATGGCGGGAAGGCTGGAGAGGGCTGTTACAAACCCCGAAAGCATCAAAGCATTCTTCATGTTCTGTCCTGATCGTTTGATCTTTGCGTCCCAGGCGAAAAGGTGTGAATCGGTCGCACCTCACCCGTTGTCTTTGGCCGCGTTAAAAACCATATTCCGTCGGGTAGATAAAGCAAAATGCTTGCGTCAAACAGACGCTATTCTTGATCTGGATCAATCTGGAAAGGTTCCACCTGATGTCCAACGACCCATTTCGCCCGTTTGAAGGCCCCCTTCCGCAGGACGAAGCCCTTGCAGTTCTGCAGTCTGCAACCGCAGGCGCCGAGGATGGGGAACTGTTCGTTGAAAGGCGAAAATCCGAATCCCTGGTGTTTGATGACGGTCGCCTGCGAACTGCATCTTACGACGCTTCCGAAGGATTTGGGCTGCGGGCTGTTCAGGGCGAGGTGGCGGGCTATGCCCATTCAACAGATGTTTCAATCCCAGCGTTGAAGCGGGCAGCCGAAACGGCACGTCTTGCGGTCGGCGACGGCGGCGGCACTTTGGCCGAGGCCCCACGGGCCACCAATGCCCGCCTTTACACCGACGAAGACCCGATCGAAACGGCCAGTTTTCCAGTGAAGATAGAAACCTTGCGTGAAATTGATGCCTTTTCTCGCGATCTGGATCCTCGTGTTGTTCAAGTAAGTGCGACGATCGCCGCCGCCGTACAAGAGGTTGAGATTTTGCGCCCGGATGGCGTGCTAATCCGTGACGTACGCCCAATGACCCGTGTGAACGTTTCAGTGATCGTCGAGCAAAACGGACGAAGGGAAAGCGGTTCGGCAGGAGGCGGCGGCCGCGTAGGACTTAATGGGTTAATCGATCCTGCCGACTGGCAAGACAAGGCGCGTGAGGCGTTGCGTATCGCATTGGTCAACTTGGACGCGATACCGGCCCCTGCTGGGGTCATGGAAGTAGCTTTGGGTCCTGGTTGGCCCGGTATCCTGCTGCATGAGGCCATAGGTCATGGGCTGGAAGGCGATTTCAACCGAAAGGGCAGCTCTGCATTTGCTGGATTGATGGGACAACAAATCGCCTCAAAAGGTGTTACTGTGGTCGATGATGGTACCATTGCAGACCGGCGCGGCTCAATAACCGTCGATGACGAGGGCACACCCAGTTCTCGTACCGTTCTGATAGAAGACGGAGTTTTAACGGGGTATATGCAAGATCGCCAAAATGCGCGCCTTATGGATGTTGCCCCTACCGGTAATGGCCGGCGACAAAGCTATGCGCACAAACCAATGCCACGCATGACGAATACGATTATGTTGGGTGGCGACGCCGACCCGGCTTCGCTGGTCGCTGACATCAAGGACGGTATTTGGGCGGTAGGATTTGGCGGTGGTCAGGTTGACATAACTAACGGCAAATTCGTTTTCTCATGTACCGAGGCTTACCGTGTCGAGAACGGTGAAATTGGCGCTCCGGTGAAAGGTGCCACACTGATCGGTGACGGACCATCAGCTCTGAAACGTATCCGTGGTTTGGGCAACGATATGGAGTTGGACCCGGGTATGGGCACTTGCGGTAAAGATGGCCAGTGGGTACCTGTGGGCGTTGGCCAACCAACTGTATTGATGGATGGATTGACGGTGGGTGGGTCAGCAACCTGAGTCGACCCAAGCCAGATTTTGCACCACAAGGTTAAAAAAGCGCCATCCATTTTAGAAAATTTGTGTGGACCGCAACTTTTAAAAACCAAGTCAAAAAGATTTTTTGTTACTTTACATGTACTTAACCCAAGCCAAATACAGCTTTTTGTAAGGTAGTAAAAAATTTTCCAAGATTTACAAGCTGTTAACCTAAACTCTCGTAAACCAGTTCTGCAATCAGGCGGAGCATCGGATGACTGAAGAGCAGTTTTCTTCCAATCACCACCCACTCCCACCCACCACGGAAGAGGATCAGTTTTCCTGGCTCCGTCTGATGCGATCCCGCAAGGTTGGTCCGGCTACGTTCCGGCGGCTGTTGCGGGAACATGGCTCAGCGCAGAACGCGCTTGCCGCGCTGCCCGAAGTGGCACGCGCCGCCGGAATAGACGGGTATGAAATTTGCCCTCCCGGCGTAATTGAGGCGGAACTCAAGGCTGCAAAGGCCCGCGAAGCGCGGCTTCTGTGCCTTGGGGCCGCCACCTTTCCAACTGCTCTGATCAATCTTTCCGATGCCCCTCCGATGCTCTGGGCAATCGGCGATGTCTCACTATTGGACAAGCCGACAGTGGCGCTTGTTGGCGCGAGAAATTGCTCTTCCCTAGGATCTCGGATGGCCCGGGGTTTGGCTAAGGAATTGGGCGAGTTGGGGTTTGTCATAGCATCTGGCCTGGCCCGTGGAATCGATACTTCGGCTCATCAGGCAGCGGTTAAAACTGGGACTATCGCAGTAATGGCTGGTGGGGTGGATGTGATTTACCCTGCCGAAAACACTGAACTTGCGGAAAAGATCGCCGAACACGGACTGCGATTGTCGGAACAACCTATGGGCATTTCGCCGCAAGCCAGGCATTTTCCACGCCGCAACCGCATTATCTCGGGCCTTGCACAAGCAGTCGTCGTGGTCGAAGCGGCCGCTAAGTCTGGCAGCCTAATTACCGCACGCGACGCATTGGACCAAGGACGCGAAGTTCTAGCTGTACCCGGACACCCATTCGACGCACGCGCTGCCGGATGCAATACTTTGATCCGTGAAGGTGCCGCGCTCGTACGATCTGCCCAAGATGTGATCGAAGCTTTACCCCCAAGGCAAACATCCGCGGTTTTGTCAAACAACGAACCTGCGCTGAACGAAAACAGCACTGCGCCTGTTCAAAACCTGCACCAAGCGATCCTGGCATGCCTTGGCCCCTCTCCAATCGCAGAAGATCAACTAATTCGCGACATTTGCGCTCCGGCAAAGGAAATCGGCCCCGCCCTGGTGGATTTGGAGCTTGAGGGGCGAATCCAAAGGCAACCAGGTGGATTGGTATCTTTGGGCGCCTGACTACTGGGTTTAAGCACCAAAGTGCCGAACCCAAACCCCTAACTGTTTTCCTAGTCGTTTGAAAAGGCAGTGTTTTTAAGGCAATTCAAGGAACGCATTGACAATTCCGTCTTGCCCCACACATTTTGCACGACCATATAAGGCGTCAAATTCGTCGAGCGAGGTTTTCCCTTAAATGCCTGTAGTTGTTGTAGAATCCCCGGCCAAAGCTAAAACGATTAACAAATATCTTGGCCCTGACTACACGGTTTTGGCTTCTTACGGTCATGTACGCGACTTGCCGCCCAAGGATGGTTCCGTCGACCCCGAGCATGAATTTGCCATGAAATGGGAAGTCGGGAATGACAGCCGCAAACACGTAAAAGCCATCGCAGATGCATTGAAAGACGACAACGCCCTGATTCTGGCCACTGACCCCGATCGCGAAGGCGAAGCGATCAGTTGGCACCTGCAGGAAGCTTTGACCAAACGTCGCTCGATCAAAAAGGACACTGCAGTCAGCCGCGTAACCTTTAATGCGATTACCAAAGATGCAGTGACCGAAGCGATGCAGCACCCGCGCGAGGTCGATATGCCACTTGTCGAGGCTTATTTGGCCCGACGAGCGCTGGACTATCTCGTGGGGTTCAACTTGTCGCCTGTGCTTTGGCGAAAGCTCCCGGGCGCGAAATCCGCAGGCCGAGTGCAATCTGTTTGTTTGCGCCTGATCGTCGAGCGTGAAATGGAGATCGAGGCATTCAAACCGGTCGAATACTGGTCGGTAAAAGCGTTGTTCGAAACGCCACGCAGTCAAACTTTTGAAGCTCGCCTTGTCACTTTGGCCGGCAAAAAGCTGGAAAAACACGATCTTGCCAACGCCACGCAGGCCGAATTGGCGGTTCAGGCGATCACAAGCCGCGCGTTGAGCGTAACTTCGGTTGAGGCCAAGCCAGCGGCCCGCAATCCAAGCGCGCCATTTATGACATCGACTTTGCAGCAAGAGGCCAGTCGAAAATTCGGTATGGGAGCGCGACACGCCATGCAGGTTGCCCAACGCCTGTATGAAGCCGGCTACATTACTTACATGCGGACCGATGGCATCGACATGGCACCCGAGGCTGTCGCTGACGCAAGGAACGCAATTTCTGACCGCTACGGTGCTAAATACGTGCCAACCAGCCCGCGCATTTACAAAAATAAAGCTAAGAACGCTCAGGAAGCCCACGAGTGCATTCGCCCGACGGACATGTCGCGCGACGCAAAGGCCTTGAAGGTCACGGATGATGATCAGCGCAAGCTGTATGGCCTCATCTGGAAACGCACAATTGCCTGCCAAATGGCTGCTGCAAGGCTGGAGCGCACAACAGTCGAGATCGGCAGCGATGATGGGCAAGTTGGCCTTCGCGCCACGGGTCAGGTCGTACTTTTCGACGGGTTCATGCGTGTCTACGAAGAGGGTCGGGACGATGTGGCGGACGACGACGAAAAACGCCTGCCTCAAATAATGCAAGGCGATCCGGCGCATTTTGCTAAATCCTCCTTGCGGGATCAATTCGCCAAGGCGACAACGGACAGTGCCGAAAGGCCGGGGAAAGAGGCAATTTTGTCCGAAAACGAAGCGGTGCTGGCGTTGCAACACCATACGCAGCCCCCACCCCGCTACACCGAAGCCACGCTGGTCAAACGAATGGAGGAGCTGGGGATAGGTCGACCGTCCACCTATGCTTCGATTGTCACAACAATTCAAGACCGGGAATACGTACGCAAGGACAAGAACCGCTTGATTCCCGAGGAAAAAGGCCGGATCGTCACAATTTTCCTGCTGAATTTCTTTCGTCAATATGTTGGTTATGAATTTACGGCCAATCTGGAAGAGCAACTGGACGACGTCAGCGCAGGTGATCGCGATTACAAGGACCTGCTTGGCAAATTCTGGCGCGATTTCTCGGCCGCTATTGGTGAGACTTCAGAACTGCGGATTTCCGAAGTTCTGGACAAGCTGGACGAGGTTCTGGCACCCCAACTCTATCCTCCGCGTGAAGACGGGTCTGACCCACGTATCTGCCCGAAATGCGGGGTTGGACAGCTGCACCTCAAAACTTCGCGAACTGGTGGTTTCGTGGGTTGCGGCAACTATCCGGAATGCACCTATACCCGCCCGATAGCCGGCGATGGCGCAGAGGGCGACGAACGACTGTTGGGCGAGGACGGCGGCGATGAAATCTGGTTGAAATCCGGTCGATTTGGCCCGTATGTCCAGCGCGGTGAACCGACACCTGAAAACAAAAAGCCACCGCGCGCTTCACTGCCCCGTGGATGGAATAAGGATGATATGGACCTGAGCAAGGCCCTTACCTTGCTTAGCCTTCCCCGCCAAATCGGGGAGCATCCGGAAGGCGGCATGATTACTTCAAATTTCGGGCGGTTTGGGCCGTATTTGATGCATCAGCTGCCGGAAGAGGCCAAACCGGTCTATGCCAACCTCAAGGACCCCAATGACGTGTTCGAGATCGGCATGAACCGAGCTGTTGAGTTGCTGGCGGAAAAACGGGCCAATCCTGGGCGCCGTGGACAGGCAGCAGCTAAGCCTTTGAGAGAGTTAGGCGAACACCCCGACGGCGGTGCCATTCAGGTGCTGGACGGTCGCTATGGTCCTTATGTCAAGTGGCAGAAGATCAACGCCACGCTACCCAAGAATATCAATCCCGAAGATGTCACGCTAGAGATGGCGGTGGAGCTGGCCAACGAAAAAGCGGCAAAAAAGGGTGGCAGAAAGAAGGCCGCACCAAAGAAAAAGGCTTCTACAAAGAAAGCGGTGAGTTAGGTAGAAATACCACTGTTCCTTTGGTTTCATTGACTTCCCAATGACGCGACGGCACAACCTGCTTCGTCACCATGTCATTGGGGGAGTTTTCCATGAACAAAGTCTATGCCAATGCCAATGAGGCGCTCGAAGGAGTGATCTCTGACGGCATGATGATCGCTGCAGGCGGATTTGGCCTGTGCGGGATTCCTGAGCTGCTGCTTGAGGCGATCAAAAACTCAGGAGCGCAGAACCTGACTTTCGCGTCGAACAACGCCGGCGTCGACGATTTCGGGATCGGCATCCTGTTGCAAACTAAGCAGGTCAAAAAGATGATCAGCTCTTACGTCGGTGAAAACGCAGAATTCATGCGTCAGTACCTGAGTGGCGAGCTGGAATTGGAATTCAACCCACAGGGCACGCTGGCCGAAAGAATGCGGGCAGGAGGTGCAGGAATTCCCGGATTCTACACAAAAACTGGTGTCGGAACAGTTATTGCCGAAGGCAAAGAGCATAAAGACTTCAATGGTGAGACTTATATTCTCGAAGAAGGCATATTTGCCGATCTCGCTATCGTAAAGGCTTGGAAAGCTGATGACACGGGGAACCTGGTGTTTCGCAAGACGGCGCGAAATTTCAACGTGCCCGCAGCAACTTGCGGTAAGATTTGTATCGCCGAAGTGGAAGAAATTGTTCCGCGCGGTTCATTAGACCCCGACTCGATTCATCTTCCCGGAATCTATGTTCATCGTTTGATTCAGGGCGAGCATGAAAAGCGCATCGAACAACGCACCACCCGCAAGAAGGAGGAGGCATAATGCCCTGGGACCGCAATCAGATGGCCGCGCGGGCGGCGCAAGAACTAGAAGACGGAATGTACGTAAACCTGGGCATCGGAATCCCGACGCTGGTGGCTAACTATGTGGGCGACAAAGATATTACTCTGCAGTCTGAAAACGGCATGCTGGGGATGGGCCCCTTCCCCTTCGAAGGTGACGAGGACCCTGACCTGATCAACGCAGGTAAACAGACGATCACAGAACTTTCCCGCACGGCTTATTTCGACAGTGCCACGTCATTTGCAATGATTCGGGGCGGCAAGATCGCTGCTGCGGTTCTGGGTGCAATGGAAGTAGACGAGGAAGGTGATCTGGCGAACTGGATGATTCCGGGCGTTTTGGTCAAGGGCATGGGCGGAGCCATGGATCTGGTCGCGGGTGTCGGTCGGGTGATCGTTGTGATGGATCACACAAACAAGCACGGCAAATCCAAGCTGCTGCAGAAATGTACCCTGCCGTTGACCGGCAAAAAGGTGGTGGATCGCATTATTACCAACCTTGGGGTTCTCGATGTGGTGGACGGTGGTCTCAAGATCGTCGAAATTGCCGATGGTGTCACAGAAGACGAAATCCGCGGCGCTACCGAGGCAAAAATCGTCAACTGATCCAACGGCAACTGAAGAGGCCGGCTGATTAACTGGCCTCTTTTAATTCATGGTTTGAAACACGCAGCCGTCCGAAAAGAACTCGGGCGGCGACGTGCACAGGGCACGGGCCACTTGAAACGCCGCTAACACTTTTGGAACATAGTCACGAGTTTCTGCGTAAGGCGGAACGCCACCGTGCTTGCGAACAGCGCCCTCACCTGCGTTATATCCTGCCAAAACCAAGATTGGGTCGTCACCGAACTCGTCCATCAACCAATCAAGGTACTTTACACCACCCGAGATGTTTTGTTCGGGTTTTAGGCTATCCTTAACACCGAACCGGGCAGCAGTCGCAGGCATCAACTGCATCAGTCCCTGCGCACCGGCCGAGCTGACGGCATCCACACGCCCAGCAGATTCCACTGAAATAACTGCAAGAACAAGTGCCGGAGACACGTCTGTACCAACTGTCGAGCGCAAAATGTCGACACCCCTCTGTTCGGCTATGTTTTGCAATGTCTGCAATCTCGGCGCCGCGACTCCTATCGACGACAAGGCCTTGAAAGCATCCCGGAGCCGTCCAGAGCTTGCATGAGCCATCTCAGGCGACACGCGGTTCCAAAACGCTTTGTAAGATCCAACAGGCTTGGCTACGTCACCCACTGGCGGAGCCGCCGAAGCGGGCGGCTCAGCTCGGGCGATGATTGCGGGAACGTCCAGGTCGTTTCCCGTGCTAGGGGCCGATGGAGAATTCGCGTGCTGCTCGGGTGTAATTTGAATCATAACCCGCGCGCGCGTACCGGGCGCTGGCGCCTTGATACGTTTGTAAACACCGCGCGGTTCTTGCTCGGTTGCGGACAATGGTGTCACACTAACCAGAAGAAACACCGCAACGCTGACACATGAAAATGCGTCCCGAAAATTCATTTTGCCTGCCTCATCTATTCTTTTGGATCATTTTGAACATTGAAACGGCCCTCAAAGCCAGAAAAACAAAGCGAAATAGGGCGATTTCGCCTCATTTGCCGTAAAATTGCATCGCCTAAACTGGTATGGTTAAAAAAGATTGCAGCATTTTTTGTTTAATTTCAAAGTGTTAAAAATTTTGCCATCAAAAAATTAAGCTTTTCACAAAAAAAAATGTGTTTGGCCCAATTCCTGCCACGCACAACAGGCAAAACTATCCCCATGCCGAGACGATCGGGAGCGGACTGAGAGAGAAAGCTCTGTAAGACGCCGAGGTTAATTAACAGTTTGATCCTTTAGGAGGGACGTAACATGATCAAGTTCATCAAGAACTTCCGTAAAGACGAAGACGGCGCCGTAACAGTTGACTGGGTCGTTCTGACCGCAGCCGTAGTTGCTCTGGCCGCAATTGCTTATAACCAAGTTCGCACCGGCGCCAGCGATCTGGCAGGCGACGTTCAGTCCGCTCTGACCAGCGCGACCGTCACAACTCCGACCTTTGGCAACTAATTCGGTCGTGAGTTTCAAAACATGATGGGGGCCTTGCCTTTGCTTAAAGGCATGGCCCTTTTCTTTTAGCTCCAAGAAACCTGTTTAGTGTAATGTTGAAAAAATTCATGAATTTCGCGAATGACGAGGGCGGTGCAATTACCGCTGACTGGGTTGTGATAACGGCAGGGGTCGTTGGTCTGGGTGCTCTGATGTATTATTACATGCACGAGCCACTACGACATGTGGATGAGCAAAGCGGACAAGTCCTTGCGAGCGTCGTGGTCGAACCTATTTCGTTTGAATAAAAAAGATAAATCTCCGCTCGCTGCTCAACGTCCTCTGAAAAAAATTTGAATTTCAGAATATCATCCGCGATTGTCCCACTTTTCGACACAATTCCAAATTAACGTTGACACTGAACCAATGTGACGCGACGCGTCTCATAATCTTTGGAACCAAAATTAAACGAGGGACAAATGCGGGCTGTTTTTGGACTTGTCCTGATCATCGGGGTCGCACTGGCAGGCGGAGCCGTCTACATGGCGCGTGAATACATCACCGAGAATCAGGCTAAATTAGCGCTCGAGCGACAACTACGTGAGGAAGCTCTGGCCAATGCGAAAGTCGAAGTTGTTCCCACTGTAGACGTAATCGTTTCGAATCGCGCTCTGAGATATGGGGAAAAGCTAATTCCTGAAGACGTGCGCACGGTACAATGGCCCGAAAATGCCATACCAGAAGGCTCGTTCCTCGATATGACCGTTCTTTTCCCGGAAACCGGGGACAATGAACGATTCGTTTTGCGCGCTATGGAAAAAGACGAAGCTTTGATGGCTGTTAAGGTTACAGCGCCAGGCCAGTCTGCCGGTCTTACGTCACAGTTGAAAAAGGGTATGCGCGCATTCGCAATCAGCGTTGATGTCGCTTCGGGGGTCTCTGGATTCTTGCGCCCCGGCGACAGTGTCGACGTTTACTGGACTGGATCCCTAAGAGGCGCCGTTGATGGCGCAGCCGGTGAAATAACGCGGCTGATCCAAACCAATATTGAACTTATTGCCGTCGACCAAACCGCCGGTTCCGACATAACTGGCGCGACGATTGCGCGAACCGTCACAGTAGCGGCGACACCCGAACAGATTGCCGCTTTGGCACAGGCGCAAAACACTGGTCGACTGTCATTGGCTCTTGTCGGCGTTCAGGACGAAACTGTAGCTAGTGCAATAGAAGTTGACCAACGCAAGCTGCTGGGCATCCAAGAAGCCGCGCCGGTGCAAATGATTGAAGAAGAAGAGGTTTGCACCATAAAAACGCGCCGAGGCGGCGAAATGGTAGTCACGCAGATTCCCTGCACAAACTGACCGAATTTCAGCCTGTTAATCAAAACAAGGTCGCGCCGATGGCGCGGCCTTGGTGGTTCTTGTCCATTCAATTCGAATCTATTGTTGCGTATTATCCACATAAGGAAAATTCCGGAAACCATTGATTATTGCAATAAATCCGGATTTAGAGCAGGGTTCAAAGGCATAGGGCATTAGACCCATAAAAATAGAGTGGTGATCGGAGAGGCAGGTCACATGACAATACGTTCCTGGATAGGCGCAACCCTTATGGGGTTGACGCTCGTTATGGGTCCAATCGGCGGTGCCGCTTGGGCTGAAAATCTTCGCGTGGTTAAGAAGGGTACGGCTGAAACGCTAAATGTCCCGATTAACCGCGCTATTGTGGTCGAAAGCGAACAACCTTTCGCGGATATCAGCATTGCCAATGCTGGCATCGCGGATATCTCAACGCTCTCGGACCGTACAATATATATATTGGGCCGCGCGCCAGGGACCACGACCCTGACGATGTTTGACGGCGCAGGTAATCTTATCACAAATGTCCGCGTTCGTGTTTCGCCGGACGTGTCCGAATTTAAAGAGAGGCTGCGGCAGATCCTGCCGAACGAGCCGATCGAAGTACGTACCGCCAACGATGGCATCGTTCTGTCGGGCACTGTCTCAAGCAGCGCCCGCTTGGCGCGAGCACTTGAGCTGGCAGAACGCTACGCGCCTGAACGGGTGTCGAACCTGATGAACGTTGGTGGCGTACAGCAAGTTATGCTTAAAGTGCGCTTTGCCGAGATGAGACGGCAGGTGGCCAAGAGCCTCTCGACGTCGTTAGGTTTTGGCGGCAGCGACGTGACAGGCGGTTTCAATTCGTTGAACAGCCAAGGTCGATTGAACAACGCCTTGGCGAACAACATCCCGTTTGCACAGACCAATACAGGCGCGATCCTATTCGGGTTTGGCGCCGGATCTACCCAGGTCCGTTTGTTGCTTGAAGCCCTCGAAAGTAAAGGGTTAGCTCGTACATTGGCCGAGCCGAACTTGTCTGCACTGTCTGGTCAGGAAGCGACTTTCCTCGCTGGCGGTGAGGTTCCTATCCCTGTCCCACAGGATGACGGTGTGGTTGCCATCGAATACAAGTCTTTCGGTGTCGAGATCGACTTTGTCCCACGCGTAGTCGACGGCGACCTGATCAATCTGGAAATGGCAACTTCTGTTTCTAGCATCGATCCAAATACGAACTTCACAATCAATGGTGACACCGTTCCCAGTTTTGTCGTGCGTCAGACCAGCACAACTGTTGAGCTGCGCGACGGCGAAAGCTTTGCGATTGCGGGCCTGATTCAGGACGACTTCACCGACCTGAACAACCAGATACCTTGGCTTGGAGACGTCCCGGTTCTTGGTGCCTTGTTCCGCAGCGCAGAATACCAGCGCGATCAAAGCGAGCTTGTCATTATCATCACCGCCCATCTGGTGTCTCCGACACGCGGCGAGGCCTTGGCCCTGCCAACAGATCGGGTCAAACCACCCAGCGAATTCGACCTGTTCATTAACGGCAAGATTGCTCACACTGAACGTGCTGGAAATGGTGCAGCTTCGGAAGTGGCCAGACAAGACTTTGGCAATTCCTACGGCTACGTCCTGGATTGATGGAAAGGATAGAACCAATGCATAAGTGGTTTATAACACTAGGCCTTTCGGTTGCTGTTGCAGGCTGTACTCGTGAAGCTGGCTTTGAACTGGACCAGGGCACATTCGGTAACGCTACTCTGAACAATGTTCAGATCATGAACGGCGAACTGACTTACGGTCAGATACTCGCGCAGCGTTTTGCAGCCGAGGTTCCAAGCCAAATCAACTTTGCGTTCGACAGCGCACAGCTTGACGCTTCGGCCCAACGGATTTTGTTGCAGCAGGCTGCTTGGATCAAGCAATTTCCCGAGGCCCGGTTCCGGGTCTACGGACACACTGATGCTGTAGGCTCAGCCGCTTACAACCAGCAGCTGGGTCTTCGCCGGGCAAACGCAGCAGTTTCGTTCCTTACACGTCAGGGCATTTCCCGTTCGCGGCTCGAGGCAGTGGTTTCGTTTGGCAAAACGCGGCCTCTGATCGCGACGCAGAACAGAGACCGCCGTAACCGTCGCACCGTGACGGAAGTGTCTGGATTTGTTGACAGACATCCAAATATTTTGGACGGCAAATACGCCGAGGTCATTTACCGCGAATACGTTCAAAGTGCGCGCGTAGAGTCGACTTTGCGTAGCGAAACGGCCGTCGGTTCAACGAACCCCACTGAATGAGCTTTGTTCGTTAGGGTTTCGAACAATAGCGACAAATTGGGCGGCATCGTCGCCCAATTCCCTACAATTGGTTCTTTTGCGCCCAATTCTTGCCCAACTTCCAAGCGACCTTGCAAAAAATAGGGTGACTTGCGGCCACAACTGACCGCACAGGGCGACAGCAAATCAGAACAGACCCCTAAAGTTCGTACGGTTTGCTCAGCCCTCTCGACGAGGATTGAGTTTATGACGAGCGCAACGCCGCAAAACGAAAATACAGCGATACAGGCCTGCACCATTAGTCGGGATGTCCAAAACTTTGATCTTTTGATAGAAGATATGGAAGCCGTCCTGGGCGAGCGTTGGGGTGATTTAGGCTTTGCTGAGGCGCTGGCCTTCTTTAGCCAACCAGAAGCTGAGTCGTTGCAGTTTGTCGCGCTTGCACTGGACGGCGAAGACGAAGACAACCTGACACTGATGGGCGAAATCATCACTCATGCCAAGGAAAAAGGCATTAAAGTTGTTCTGATCGCCGAAGATGTCACGCCCGCTTCCTTGCATCAGCTGTTGCGTAAAGGCGCGGACGAATTTGTCCCCTACCCGCTTCCGGAAAACGAACTTCAGGAAGCCATCAATCGCATGAACAAGCCTGATCCGGTTGTTGCCCCGCAGCCTGGCGTGGCGATAACGCATGGAGAGGCAAAAGAGGGCGCTCTATTTGTCGTTCACGGTCTTGCGGGCGGTGTCGGTTCCACAACGTTGGCTGTAAATCTTGCCTGGGAACTTGCAACAGTGTCCAACAAAGATGGACCCAAAGTTTGCCTTATCGATCTGGACATGCAGTTCGGCACGGTTTCGACCTATCTGGATCTTCCTCGTCACGAAGCTGTTTTCGAAATGCTTTCAGATACGGCATCGATGGATGAAGAATCCTTCGGTCAGGCGCTGCAGACATTTGAAGACAAGCTGCAGGTTTTGACCGCGCCATCTGACATGGTGCCATTAGACATCATCACGCCTGAGGATATCCAAAGGGTAATAGACACGGCCCGCAATCAATTTGACTATGTGGTTGTAGACATGCCCTCGACGCTAGTTCATTGGTCCGAAACTGTACTCCAAGCCGCACACGTCTATTTTGCATTGATCGAACTGGACATGCGGTCGGCCCAGAACGCATTGCGGCTTAAGCGTGCGTTGCAGGCCGAAGAACTTCCATTCAACAAGCTACGCTTTGCAATGAACCGTGCCCCGAAATTCACGGATCTTAGCGGCAAGAGCAGGGTAAAACGCATGGGCGAAAGCCTGGGTATATCCATTGACTTGCACCTGCCGGATGGCGGCAAGCCCGTCATGCAAAGCGGGGATCACGGTTTGCCGTTGGCAAGCTCTGCCGCCAAGAACCCGCTACGCAAAGAAATCGCCAAACTTGCGCAGTCGCTTCATAGCCTTGGCTCCAGCAACGCCGAAGCCGCGTAATCCGAGGGAGAACCGCCGTGTTTTCAAGATACAAAAAGCAGTCTGACGCGCAACCGGTTGAGAAACAGGCGCCAAAGGCCGCTCCGGTCGCATCTGCGGCTGAACCTTCGGCATCCACAGCGGTAGCGCGCAAACCAGTGCAGAAAAAAGCGGCAGAAGTTGTCGGCAACGATCGTGATCGCAAACGCAAGGAACGCCTGGGCGAGATCAAGCAAGAACTACACCGGGAGCTGCTCGAAAACTTGAACCTGGCAGCTTTGGAAAAGGCGGCCGAAGCAGAACTTCGCAGCGAAATCAGCGCAATTGCCAGCGAAATTCTGGAATCTCGCAACATAGTTCTGAACCGCGAAGATCGATCGCAACTAAACAAAGAGTTGTACGACGAGGTAACAGGCCTCGGTCCGCTGGAAACTCTTCTGCAAGACGACACAGTAAACGATATTCTGGTTAATGGCCCCCAACAAATCTTTGTAGAACGCGCTGGCAAGCTGGAACTCAGCGACATCACATTCAAAGACGAAAAGCACTTGATGCGGATCATCGATAAGATCGTATCCGCCGTGGGTCGTCGCGTGGATGAATCCAACCCTTACGTTGACGCCCGATTGGCGGACGGATCGCGTTTCAATGCAATGGTGCCGCCTATTGCCGTTGATGGATCGTTAGTATCCATTCGTAAGTTTAAAAAGGACAAGCTTGGTATTGACGATTTGGTTAACTTCGGAGCGTTTACCGAAGAAATGGCCGCATATCTGCAAGCTGCGGTGTCCACTCGCCTGAATATCATTGTATCGGGTGGTACTGGTTCCGGTAAGACGACGACCTTGAACGCTCTGTCCAGTTTTATTGATGATGCCGAACGCATTCTGACCATCGAGGATACTGCAGAACTTCAACTGCAGCAGACCCATGTGGGCAGAATGGAAAGCCGCCCACCGAACGTCGAAGGCAAGGGTGAAGTCAGCCCACGCGATTGCCTGAAAAACGCCCTGCGTATGCGTCCCGACCGCATTATCGTTGGCGAGACACGCGGCGCAGAAGTCATCGACATGCTACAGGCAATGAACACAGGCCACGACGGATCGATGACTACAATCCACGCCAACTCGGCCCGTGACGGAATCAGTCGTCTGGAAAACATGATTGCAATGGCGGGAATTGAGATGCCGATCAAGGCCGTCCGCAGTCAGATTGCATCTGCTGTGAACCTAATTGTTCAGGCCAGCCGTCTACAGGATGGTTCGCGTCGGATGACATCAATCACTGAGATCACCGGCATGGAAGGCGACGTGATATCAATGCAGGAAATCTTTAGGTTTCAACGTGTTGGACTGACGCCTGACAACAAAATCATTGGTCACTTCACTGCAACGGGCGTGCGCAGCCACTTCTCGGAACGCTTCCGTCTGTGGGGCTTTGACTTGCCATCGTCGATTTACGATCCAACGACAATGTAGGAGACATAAGTTATGACCTTGCCTTTCGAGGCCCTTATATATGTCGTGATTTTCGTGGGAGTCCTCCTCCTGGTCGAGGGTATTTATCTGGTCGCCTTTGGAAAATCGATCAGTCTGAACAGCCGCGTGAATCGGCGTTTGGACATGATAGACAAGGGCGCAGGCCGCGAAGAAGTGTTGGAACAGCTGCGCAAGGAAATGCAGCAGCATATGAAAACACAGAGTATTCCGCTCTATTCCCTACTGGCAGACAAAGCGCAAAAGGCCGCAATCGCGTTCAGCCCAAAACAACTGATCATGGTCATGGCATTGGTGTCCGGCCTTGCCTTTATGGCTCTTAGCATAGCTACGGCCTCTGAAACGGTTTTGCGCGCTGCACTATCCGGAGCGATCGGGATCGGCGCGGTTTATGCCTGGGTCAACCACAAAGCTAAGAAACGCACGAGTTTGATCGAAGAACAATTGCCCGATGCAGTCGAGCTGATGGTGCGTTCACTGCGTGTCGGCAACCCTTTTGTGTCTTCGATCCAAATCGTTGCGACAGAGGTCGAGGACCCATTAGCCACCGAATTCGGTGTGATTTCAGATGAAGTAGCTTACGGTAGAGACGTTGGCGAAGCATTGAAAGACATGGCCGAACGCCTAGGCATGCAGGACTTGCGATTCCTTGCAGTTGCGGTTTCGATCCAACAGCAGTCCGGCGGTAACCTCGCCGAGATTCTGGCGGGTTTGGCCAAGGTGATCCGAGCACGCTTCCGCCTATTCCGGCGCGTAAAGGCAATCACGGCCGAAGCTCAGTGGTCAGGAAAATTCCTATCCGGTTTTCCTGTGGCTTGTTTGGTGTTCATTTTAGTTAAAGACCCCAACTATTACGACACCGTTTTAGACGAACCGTACTTCATTCCGGCCTGTTTCTTTGTTGGCATAATGCTGACGCTGAACATCATCGTTATGAAAATTCTAACCAACATTAAGGTCTGAGGACACTGCCATGGAATTCCTGACCTTCGTCAACGAATTTTTGAAAGAAAACCTGGGTGAATTCGGCCCATTGATTCTGGTCGGTGTATTGGGACTGTTCATGGTCCTGATAACGATACCACTGATGCTGAATCAACCGGAAGATCCGCTGAAGAAATTGCAACGTTCGACGGCTCCGCCGAAAAAGAACAAAAAAGATAAAAAAGATCGGCTCAGAAATTCGGGCCAGAACGAACAGCTTGAAAAGTTTGCGACTTTTCTGGAACCTAAAAACCAAGAGGAATACTCTGCTGTCCAGCTGAAGTTGCGCCAGGCTGGTTACCAATCCAAGGATGCAGTTCGGTTTTTCCATTTTGCGCAGTTTGCACTTGGGATGGTTGGCATCATGGTTGGTGTGTTGTTGGTTACTGTTTTTGCTGGTGATCAGGAATTTGATTCCACCCAAATTGGCATTCGCTTGTTGGTGCCCGGAGCAATCGGGTACTTTATCCCAAAGTACTGGATCACTCGCCGTGTTGCCGAGCGTCAGGAAGCGATTACTGCAGGTTTCCCAGATACATTAGACCTGATGCTGGTCTGCGTTGAAGCTGGCCAATCGCTGGATCAGGCTATTGTCCGAGTGGCGGCGGAAATGAAGGCATCTTACCCCGAAATCGCCACAGAATTCGAAGTTGTGGCGTACGAAATGAAGGCCGGTAAAGAAAAGGACGTTGTGCTTCGCGATTTCGCAACTCGCTGCGGTGTCCAAGACGTTAGTGCGTTTGTGACTGTGATGATCCAATCGGCAACATTCGGTACATCTATAGCCGAAGCTTTGCGGGTTTACGCTGATGAAATGCGCGATAAACGGGTGATGCGTGCTGAAGAGGCCGCTAACAAGTTGCCAACTAAAATGACACTTGCCACTATGATGCTGACGGTTCCTCCGCTTCTGCTCATCCTAGTCGGCCCATCGGCCAAAGGCATTATGGAATTCGGAAGAGGTAACGGGCCGGGTGTCGGCGGATAACCTGATGGATTCAGTGTTTCGCAGAGCCCGCAAAGGGCTTTGCAAAATTTTTAAAGCCACCGCGGTTCTAGCCATGGTGGCTTCTTGCACAGAAACGGGTCTGTCTGACGATCCGTTTGCACCGGGCGTGGATCCTGACGGAGCGTCGGTTAATGAAGTCACGGTTGGAAATCGACTGATGACTGCAGGCGAATACGAATTGGCTCTTGAGGCTTTTACGCGCGCAGCTTTGCAAGAAGGCATGACTTCAGAGATTCTAACATCGTTGGGAACGGCGAATCTCGGACTGCGGCGCGTTGGTCAGGCAGGGCCTTTGCTGCGTCGAGCTGTCAAAGAAGACCCGGAATGGCCTGTAGCATGGAACAACCTGGGTGTTTATCTCATGGAATCTGGAGAATATGCAGAGGCAGCTCAGGTATTCCGGCGCGCTTACGCATTGGACGATGGCGAAAGTGACGCAATCCGCGACAATCTGCGGTTAGCACTCGCAAAAATGGAAAATCCTGCTAATAATGACACTCAAGAACAAGAATTTGAACTGGAAAGGCGCGGCGACGGAGAATTCGTTTTGCGCAAAATCCAGTAAACGAGGTTAAGAGCAGTAAAGGACGCAAAAATGCGCCAACCCTTTTTGATTCCGACTGTCATAATGTTTGGACTGGTTCTATCCGCCTGCGCCAAAGAATCCGAAGAAGAAAAAGTAGAACGCACCTTTCAGGAAGTCAACGTCATCGACGAAACAAACCTGAACGACGTATTGCTTACCGCTGCCGATCCCAACGAAGCGGTCACCTATTTCCAAGGTGCAGCACTAAAAAATCCCGACCGGATTGACTTGCAACGCGGACTCGCAATCAGCCTGACGAGGGCCAAGCGCAGCACAGAGGCTGCAGCAGCGTGGAAACGTGTCACTGAAATGAGCGGTGCCAATAACGCTGACCGGGTTGAATACGCTGACGCCTTGGTCCGCAGCGGAAATTGGGACAAAGCCAAAGCCACACTGGATAAAATTCCCCCGACTTACGAGACGTTTCAGCGTTACCGTCTTGAGGCCTTGGTCGCAGATTCCAGAAATGACTGGAAAAGCGCGGACCATTATTATGAAACTGCCGTTGGCCTGACCACCCGCCCCGCGAGTGTTATGAACAATTGGGGCTACTCCAAAATGACCCGCGGACAATATGCCGAAGCAGAGCGATTGTTTGCCGAAGCCATTCAACAGGACAAAACTCTGTTCACGGCGAAAAACAACCTGGTTCTAGCGCGTAGCGCGCAAGGAAACTATGGGATGCCGGTCGTGCCGATGACCCAGATCGAGCGGGCCCGGCTGCTGAACACGATGGGTATTTCGGCGGTGAAACAGGGTGATATCAATACGGCCAAAAATCTGTTCCGTGAAGCGATCGCAACGCATCCACAGCATTTCGACGAAGCCGTCAGATCATTGCGCGCGTTAGAGGACGCCTAGTACATGACGATTCCTGCGTCGGCGGCCGCTTGGTTTTTACCTTTTGTGCTGCCGATATGCGTTTACGTTGCGTTCACCGACATGCGTGAGATGCGCATCAAGAACCATGCGGTTGCAGCCTTAGCAATCGTTTTTGTCATTATTGGTTTACTTGCGTTGCGGCCATGGTCAGCAGGGTGGTCCACCGGCAGCGTCGGGCCACTGTCCTTGTCCTTGCCCGTTTATGCCTGGCAGCTTCTTCACATACCTTTTGTTCTGCTTGTGGGCATCGTGCTCAACGCTGCAGGTGCCATGGGTGCAGGTGATGCCAAGTTCTGCGCGGCCGCTTCCGCCTTTATATGGACTGCGGATTTTATGATTGTAATGGTCATTCTTATGTCAACCACGCTTGGTGCGGTTGCATCACATCGGTTGGCAAAATATACCCCGTTGCGCCAGATTGCGCCCCATTGGGAAAGCTGGGATCGAGGGAAACAATTCCCGATGGGGTTAGCGCTTGCTGGTTCTCTTATCATGTATTTGATATTGGGCATTATTTACGGCTCGTAAACAATCTTCTGTACGCCACGCCTGTGCCTTGGTACTGCCACAAATCTTGGTCAAATTTTTGCAAGCGGCCCGGTATCGGGCATTTGTCGTGACAAGTAGATAAACGAGCAACGCTGATGAATATGCAGACCAATTCCGTTATTGCCCCGCCTGCCCCTAAGGGCTTGGGTGAAATGCGCCTTCCGCTGGTGATGATGCGAGATATTCTTCTTAAAACAATTTTCCGCAAGAACGTTGACACGGTAACGGAAGTCGCCCAGGCGATCTGTTTACCAAGTTCTGTTACGCAGGAGTTAATTGATATTGCGCGCGAACAAAAACTGCTTGAGGCGACAGGAACTCTTAATGCCAACAGCGGCAATGAAATGGGGTACCAACTAACGGATGCCGGGAAAGCGCGCGCTCTGGATGCTCTAAGTCAGTCGGAATATTTTGGTGCCATGCCTGTGCCGCTGGAGGTCTACAGCGAGCAGGTTAAACGCCAGTCCATTCGCAACATTCAGGTTACTCGCGACCAATTGACTGGGGCGATGGGCCATCTGGTGTTGCCTGACAGCCTTTTGGACCATCTGGGTCCAGCAGTCAGTGCCGGCCGTTCGATACTGATGTATGGTCCCCCGGGTAACGGTAAGTCCTCGATTTCTAACGGCATCAGAGATGCGCTGGGGGATAACGTCTACGTCCCGCGCGCTATCGAATATGCTGGTCAGGTGATTACTGTCTATGACCCGATTGTGCACACGGCGATCGAACAAGAGGCTGATGATCCAAACAGCCTGCGCCGCCGAAAGCGATTTGATACCCGCTACGTGCAATGTGAGCGCCCGACTGTTGTGACTGGTGGTGAATTGTCACTCAATATGCTGGACTTGGTCTATAATCCTACGGCGCGAACCTATCAGGCTCCGCTTCAGCTCAAATCTACAGGCGGTATATTTATTGTTGACGACCTTGGTCGTCAGGCGGAACCACCTCAGGCACTTATCAACCGATGGATTGTTCCATTGGAAGAAAGCAAAGACATCCTTGGTCTACAATCTGGTGAAAAGTTTGAAGTTCCCTTTGACACGTTGGTGATCTTTTCGACCAACTTTCACCCGAACGAGATTTTCGACCAAGCTGCTCTGCGCCGGATCTTCTTCAAAATCAAAATCGACGGCCCAAATCAGGAAAACTTCCTGAAAATCTTTGCAATGGTCGCCCGAAAACGCGGCATGCCATTGGACGAGGCGGCGCTGGTGCATCTGTTAAAAGTAAAATATCCGACGATCAACAACATCTACGCCAACTACCAACCGATCTTTTTAATCGATCAGATGATTTCAATCTGCGAATTCGAAGGCATACCTTATCAGATGAGCCCCGATCTGATCGATCGAGCTTGGGCGAATATGTTTGTTAAAGAAGAACAAATCGTTCACTAAAGACGTCTTTCCCATACCAATTTGTATCAGGGTGGGTAATCTGCGAACATGACGCAGATTCCCGCCCTGATAACAAATTGGTTTACATCGAAAAACTGGTCCATCCATCCGCATCAGCAAGAGATGTTCGACCGGGCACGCGACCCTGCAACTCTGCTGATAGCACCGACGGGCGGTGGAAAGACCATGGCCGGTTTTTTGCCTTCGCTGGCGGAATTAGCCGATGGTTTCCATGGCGGCTTGCACACGATCTATGTCTCGCCTCTCAAGGCCTTGGCATCAGACATCCGTCGCAATCTACGTGTCCCCGTTGGTGAAATCGGATTACCCATCAGGATCGAAGACAGGACAGGCGACACCTCGGCCACACAAAAGAAAAGGCAACGCGCTGACCCGCCGCATATCCTTCTGACGACTCCTGAAAGCCTGGCACTTCTGACATCTTACGAGGATGCGCCCCGCATGTTTGACGGTGTGCAAAGGGTGATCGTGGACGAAATCCACGCGTTGGAAGAAAGCAAACGCGGCGACCAGTTAATGTTGGCATTGGCACGCCTTCAAAGCCTCTGCCCAGGTTTGCGTCGTGTCGGACTATCGGCAACGGTCGAGGACCCCGACGCCATCGCTCGTTTTTTGGCACGACACCCAGATCCGTGTCGCATCATTCAGGCCGACCCCGGCCCAGATCCCGACATTTCAATGCTGCAAACTCACGAGAAGCCACCGTGGTCTGGCGGTGGTGCTGCCTATGCGATTCCGGCTGTTCTGGATCAGATCAAAAGACACAAGACGACTTTGATATTCCACAACACACGCGCCCAAGCTGAAATTTTTTTCCATAATCTGTGGCTTGCCAATGATGATGCCTTGCCGATCGGAGTCCATCACGGAAGTCTGGACCGACAACAGCGCGAACGGGTCGAAGCAGCAATGGTACGGGGCGACCTTCGAGCAATCGTCTGTACAGGTAGTTTAGATCTCGGCATTGACTGGGGCGATGTTGATCTGGTGATCCAGATAGGAGCTCCGAAAAATGTCAAACGGCTGGTGCAACGAATTGGTCGCGCCAATCACCGCTACAATGCACCTTCTAAAGCCCTGCTTGTACCAGCCAACCGGTTCGAAGTGGTCGAATGCGTTGCCGCACTCGAAGCAGTGAAGGCACATGACTTGGATGGGGAACCGCGCGGTTCCGGCCCACGAGATGTCTTGTGCCAGCATATTCTAATAGCCGCAGCTGCTGGGCCTTTTGATCCCGACGCGCTGTATGACGAAATGACGACAGCCGGACCTTTCGCTGAATTAACCCGCAACGCATTTGACGCTTGTCTGAATTTCTGCGCAACAGGGGGGTATGCCCTACGTGCTTATGACCGCTGGCAACGGCTGCAGCAACGGCCCGATGGTTTTTGGCAATTGCGCGACCCGCGCGCGGCGCAACGGATCCGAATGAACCTGGGTACAATTCAAGATACTGACACGCTCAAAGTTCGATTGAAGCGAAATCGGGGCGGAAAGCCATTAGGTGAGGTGGAAGAAGCGTTCGCCGCTTCGTTAACTCCCGGGGATACATTTTTGATCGGCGGACAGATTGTCCGTTACGAGGGGCTGCGGGAAATGGTCGTCGAAGTCAGCCGTCGAGCTGATCGAAAACCCAAGATCGCAACATTTTCTGGCACGAAATTTGCCACCTCGACCCAATTGAGCGACCGGATCTTGCGAATGTTTGCGCAACAGGAATGGCCTCAATTGCCACAACACACCGCCGAATGGTTAGCGCTGCAGCGCGATATTTCACGTTTACCGCAGAGAGACCGACTACTGATTGAAAGCTTTCCATGCGACGGGCGGGAACATCTTTGTGTCTACGGATTTGCGGGTCGGAATGCGCAGCAGACGCTTGGCTTGTTAATGACCAAACGGATGGAGGAGACAGGCCTAGCGCCTTTGGGTTTTGTGGCGACGGACTACGCAACGTTGATTTGGGGTTTAGATGCAGTGACCGACCCCCGCCCTCTTTTCGATCCGAGTGCTTTGAGAGATGGCTTGGAGAATTGGCTGGCTGGCAACGCCGTGATGAAGCGCACCTTTGGCGCGTCTGCCACGATTGCTGGCCTCATAGAACGGAACACAGGCGGCCAGCGAAAAAGCGGTCGTCAAGCAACATTTTCCTCTGACATACTTTACGACACGCTCATGCGACACGACCCTGACCATTTATTAATGCAAATCACACGTGAAGAAGCAATGCGCGGGTTGGTCGATTTTGGACGTATTGAGGAAATGCTTTCCCGTATAGACGGACGGATCGATATGTTGCGGCTGGACCGTGTTTCACCGCTTGCCGCGCCGCTTTTCCTGGAGGTTGGGAAAATTCCAGTTAAGGGAGAGGCCGAAGAACGCCTGTTGGCGGAGGAAAGCGCACGCCTGCTTCAGGAGGCAGGTTTGAATACCTTGTGATCTCCTCTTGCAACAACATCGAAAAGCCGCGAAAAGAACGTATCATGAACGCGCTGGAATTTGAATTTTCAGGACAAAGGTTGGCAGCCTTGGGCAGTGGCGCCTTGTGGTGGCCCGATCAGAAATTGCTGTGCGTGTCTGACATGCACCTAGGTAAATCTGAAAGAGTTGCGCGGCGCAGCGGTCAAATTCTGCCGCCCTACGAGGGCCGCGATACCCTGTCCCGACTGGCAACAGATTTGGAACTTAGCAGGGCGACTACAGTAGTCTGCCTGGGCGACAGTTTCGATGACTTGGAAGCATCCGATGCATTTGTCTCAACTGATCGCCTTCAACTTATTTCATTACAAGCCGGGCGTCACTGGATTTGGATCGAAGGAAATCACGACCCCGGTCCTGTCGAACTGGGCGGTACCCACTTGGTGGAATGGTCATGTGGGCCACTGAAATTCCGTCATATTGCTCAGCCGGGGGAGGTGGGTGAAGTGTCCGGACATTACCATCCAAAGGCTCGTTTGAGGGCTAAAGGGCGCACAGTCACTCGTCCGGCGTTTCTGGTCGATTACGCCCGATTGATCCTGCCAGCCTACGGTACTTACACAGGCGGTTTGCACTGTTCAGATACAGCTTTGGCAGATGTCATGGCGGCGGATGCGCGCGCTATTCTGACCGGCGCGCAACCATATATTTTGCCAATGCCGAGATAATCAGGTCTCAGATTAATCCAGCCTTTTCAGCTGGGGAGCAAATCCTGACAGATTCTTTGCCTTAAAATTCAAACAGTCTTCGCAGCGGCCAACCGAGAAGCCCCTTACAGCTAAAATGGCTCCACAAAGAAGAAGTCAATACACGGCAAAAGGGTCGAAAAACGAACGCGCTCTTAGACCCTTTTTGAACTGTAGTGTGACGCTTAGCGCCGAATATTCCGAACGAATTATGCCGTAAGCCCTTCGGGTTCGGGCAAGCCATTAGCGCGGCAACAAGCGGTCAGATTGTTGGCCAGAAGGCATGCAATCGTCATTGGTCCAACACCGCCCGGCACAGGAGTGATCGCCCCTGCCCGTTCAACTGCGCTTGCGTAATCTACATCACCAACCAACTTGTTCTTACCATCGCGTTCAATCCGGTTGATCCCAACGTCAATTACCGTTGCTCCCTCTTTGATCCAATCGCCAGGAACCATCTCGGGGCGGCCCACAGCGGCGACGACAATATCGGCGCGACGCACCACGTCAGGCAGGTCCTTAGTGCGGCTATGCGCGATTGTGACGGTGCAACTATCCCCAAGAAGCAATTGAGCCATCGGTTTACCGACAATATTCGATCGACCGATTACAACCGCATCCATGCCGGACAGTGACCCATGATAATCACGCAGCATCATCAAACATCCCAATGGCGTACAAGGTACCATCGATTTCTGTCCGGTGCCCAAAAGCCCCACATTGGAAATATGGAACCCGTCAACATCCTTGGCCGGATCAATTGAGTTGATCACAAGATCTTCGTTTAAATGCTTTGGAAGGGGAAGCTGAACCAGAATTCCGTGTACCGCGGGATCCTTGTTCAATTTGTCGATCAGTGTCAGCAAATCCTCTTCGGAGGTATCGGCATCCAACTTATGCTCGTACGAGTGCATCCCCACTTCGACGGTTTGCTTGCCCTTTGACCGTACATAAACTTGGCTTGCCGGGTCTTCGCCTACCAGAACGACGGCTAATCCTGGGATAATACCGTTTTCCTCTTTCAGCCTGGCAACCTGGTCGGCAACCTGTGCGCGCACTCTAGCCGCAAAGGCCTTGCCATCGATAACCTGTGCTACCATCCTAAGTTTCCTTTCTTCAAAAACGATAGGGCGCAGTCGCTCCCGCCTGCTCTGTTATTGCCTAACGCAAGTTCCTCACGTGCGATCGACCGGTCAATCAAAATGCGCCAAAGCTTCTCGGCCAAATCTGGATCCTTCCCCAAATCTTCGGAACCCGCACGCACACACTGCTCCACTTCCTCTACCCGGTCCGGAACTCGTTCCGGTAAACCTAATGCCGGTTTTTACTCGAACGTGCTGTCGATGTAACTTATGCGCTTCGTCAACATCTCGATCAATTGGCGGTCAAGTTTGCGGAACTGCCTCTGCAGATCACGCAGGAAATAATAATCGCGCAGCGGTTTCCGAGAGTGCGTCAAAATCTCCTCGTGGCCCAAGTTTTTTGGACCACGAGATTTACTTTTCGGCGGCCTAGAACAGGCCTTCGATCTCACCTGCTTCATTGAGGCAGATGGTTTCGGCTGCCGGTTTGCGTGGCAACCCGGGCATAGTCATGATCTCGCCGCAGACTACAACGATAAATCCGGCACCCGCGCTCAGGCGAACCTCGCGCACCGGAACCGAATGGCCGGTTGGCGCGCCACGTAACGTGGGATCAGTCGAGAAGCTGTACTGGGTCTTAGCCATGCACACCGGCAAGTTGCCATATCCGGCCTCTTCCCATTCACGCAGTTGGTTGCGGATCTTGTTATCGGCCAGCACCTCGTCGGCTCGGTATATGCGCTTGGCGATGGTTTCGACTTTTTCGAACAGCGGCATGTCATCGGGATAGATCGGCGAAAAGTTGGCGCTACCGCCTTCGACAATCTCGACAACCTTTTCAGCCAGCGGCGCGGAGCCTTCAGAGCCCAGCTCCCAGTGGCGCGACAGAACCGCCTCGACCCCATGTTCACCACAATACTCGCTGACAGCCTGCACCTCGGCATCGGTGTCGGTTACGAAGTGGTTGATGGCAACCACAACAGGCACGCCAAAGGATTTTACGTTCTCGATGTGGCGGCCAAGGTTGGCACAACCCGATTTTACCGCATCGACGTTCTCGGCACCCAGATCGGCCTTGGCCACGCCTCCATTCATCTTCATCGCGCGCACGGTCGCGACAAGCACCACAGCGGATGGTGCAATGCCAGCCTTGCGACACTTGATGTTCATGAATTTCTCGGCACCTAGATCGGCGCCGAAGCCCGCTTCGGTTACCACATAGTCCGCCACTTTCAGTGCGGTCTTAGTAGCGATGACCGAGTTACAACCGTGCGCTATGTTGGCGAACGGGCCGCCGTGGACAAACGCAGGGTTGTTTTCCAGTGTCTGGACAAGGTTGGGCTGCATCGCGTCTTTCAAAAGAACAGTCATCGCGCCTTCGGCTTTGATGTCGCGGCAGTAGACTGGCGTTCTGTCGCGACGATAGGCAACAATGATGTCACCCAGTCGCTTTTCCAGATCTTTCAAGTCAGTCGCCAGGCATAGAATTGCCATGACCTCGGACGCCACAGTGATGTCGAAACCGGCTTCGCGCGGGAAACCGTTCGAGACGCCGCCCAATGAAGCAGTAATTTGACGCAGCGCACGATCGTTCATGTCTACAACTCGACGCCAAGCAACCCGACGAGTGTCGATTTCGCATTCATTGCCCCAGTAGATGTGATTGTCGATCATCGCCGACAACAGAGAGTGGGCCGAAGTGATTGCGTGAAAATCCCCGGTAAAGTGCAGGTTCATTTCCTCCATTGGAACAACCTGCGCATAACCGCCGCCAGCAGCGCCGCCCTTCATACCGAAGTTCGGGCCAAGCGACGCCTCGCGGATGCAGATCATCGCATTCTTGCCGATACGGTTCAGACCGTCGCCAAGCCCCACGGTTGTGGTGGTTTTGCCTTCACCAGCTGGGGTCGGGTTGATCGCCGTCACAAGGATCAACTTGCCGTCCTGTCGGTCCTGCACCGAGTTGATGAAGTCCTGGCTGACTTTTGCTTTGTCATGGCCATAGGGCAGCAGATCGTCGCTGGAAATGCCCAGCTTGGCACCGATTTCCTGAATCGGCTTCTTGTTCGCCTCGCGAGCGATTTCGATGTCGGATTTATAGCTCATCGGCCAGAGTCCCTGATTGAATTCCGTGCAATACCAACGCAAAGCGTCGGCGCTGCTCAATCCATACAATTGTGTACACTGGCAATAGATATGGATTCCGACATAATCAGGCCACGAAGCGGCGTGGCACGGCTTAGCCTGGCTACAATCGGAAACTCTCGCCCTCTAAGGCGCCCAATTTCGTTGGTCTGGCACAAACAGCCGCATCTTATCGCCCATCTTCGCAATTCCAGGCCTTTCGACCCAAGCTGTAACACCTCGTCGCCCCTTGGCCGCCGGTTTGAAAGCAGCACCGTAACCGGGCAAGTCAGCTTCGATTTCCCGGCCGGGAAGGACGCAAGGCCGATTTTCCATATCTATCGTTATCGTCAATCCTCCCTCGATCTGTAGGCGGGACGATGGCGGAACGTGCGTAAAATCAGGTATTCCGCGCAATACGATACTTGCGCCTAAGAAGGTCGGGTCCAGCCTGTCCAAGCCGATTTCCGTGGCAATCGCATCTATTTCCTCGGCCGACAACACCGAAAGCTGTCGAACATTTCGGATTTCCGTTCCTCGCGGATACAGGTTTTTGACCCTTACGCAGGAAGGACGGTTATTTCCTTCGTGTCGTGCCCCGCGATCACCTGAAAAATCCAGATCCAAGCTGTCTACGGCTTCGGCTCGCAAAGACTCTCCGGCCGGAACATGCCCAAGCCAAACGATTTCGGCCAAGAATTCCGTTTCACGCAATACTGGCATAGACGCACCATTTTGTTCAGGAAGTCGATTGAATTTAGGTCACTAGCGGCGACAGAAAAAGACCCGGGAAATTCCCGGGTCTAAAGCGTCACGTTGAAGGTTCAGGCTCCATCCCACCCTCGGGCGGAGTCTTCTTTGACTTGGTCTTTGGAATGGCGGTGACGCTTGGTGCGTTGCCCTCATCCGGGCTGTCACCCTCGTCATCGCTGTCACTGGGTGACTCACCATTCATCACACGCTTGATCTCATCTCCAGTCAGAGTTTCGTACTCCAACAAGCCCTGCGCCAAACGCTCCCATTCCTCGTTTCTTTCGGTAAGGATACCGTGCGCGCGCTCATAACCCTGCTGGATAAGACGCTTAACCTCTTCCTCGATCAACTCTTTGGTATGGGCTGATACCGAGAAACCCGCTGTATTGCCTGAGTAACCTTCGTGAGCCTCTGCATAATCGATATTGCCGACCTTGTCGCTCATACCCCAGCGCATAACCATGGCGCGAGCTAATTGGCTGGCCTGCATAATATCGCCCGCTGGCCCGTTGGAAACGTGATCTTCGCCGTAGCGTATGACTTCGGCAGCTTTACCCGCCATCGTCATTGCCAGCTTTTGCTCACACTCATCGCGGTGGTAATTTAGTTGATCCATCTCTGGCAAGCTGACGACCATACCCAGCGCTCCTCCTCGCGGGATGATCGTCGCTTTGTAAACCGGATCGCATAACGGCAGGGTCATACCCACGACCGCGTGGCCAGCCTCATGATATGCCGTTTTCTCTTTCTGATCCTGGGTAAGCACCATCGATCGGCGCTCGGCCCCCATCATCACCTTGTCTTTGGCGTTCTCAAAGTCTTCCATCGTCACAAAGCGACGGCCAACTCGCGCGGCCATCAGAGCAGCCTCGTTAACAAGGTTTGCCAAATCAGCGCCTGAAAAGCCCGGCGTGCCTCTTGCGATAATGCGTAAATCTACGTCCGGTCCCAAAGGTGTCTTACGAGCATGTACGCCCAAGATCTTCTCACGGCCTTTAATGTCGGGATTACCAACGGTCACGTTACGGTCAAATCGACCTGGACGCAGCAAGGCAGGGTCCAGAACATCTTTGCGGTTGGTAGCCGCAAGGATGATCACGCCCTCGTTGGCTTCGAAGCCGTCCATCTCAACCAACAATTGGTTAAGCGTTTGTTCGCGTTCGTCGTTGCCCCCGCCATATCCAGCACCACGATGCCGACCAACAGCGTCAATCTCGTCGATGAAGACAATGCATGGCGCGTTCTTCTTAGCTTGTTCGAACATGTCGCGTACGCGGGATGCACCGACACCTACGAACATTTCAACAAAGTCCGACCCCGAGATGGTGAAAAACGGGACTCCAGCTTCACCAGCAATAGCGCGGGCCAGCAAAGTCTTGCCTGTGCCCGGAGGCCCAACAAGCAGCGCGCCCTTGGGAATCTTGCCACCAAGGCGCGAGAACTTCTGCGGATTTCGCAGGAACTCGACAATCTCTTCCAGTTCTTCCTTGGCTTCGTCGATGCCAGCAACGTCATCGAAAGTCACGCGACCGTGCTTTTCCGTCAGCATTTTAGCCTTGGACTTGCCAAAACCCATCGCGCCGCCTTTGCCACCGCCTTGCATCCGGTTCATGAAATATACCCAGACGCCAATCAGCAACAGGAACGGCAGCAGAGTTATAAGAAACGACTGAAACCCGGATTGCTGCTGTTTTTCGGCCCGAACAGGGATGTTCTTGTCGATCAGCAGTTTCGTCACCTCGGCGTCAGTGGGTTTGATGGTTACATAGTCACGGTTATCGCTTGTGCGATAACGGATCTGTTCACCATCCAGTGTCACATTGGTGACATCTCCTGAATCTACAGCACTGACGAATTCGGAATAGGTTCTTTCATTATTCTGAAGCGTGCCACCTGACCCACTGAACAAATTGAACAGTGCAAGGATCAACAAGAACAGGACGACCCAGAAGGCGATGTTACGAGCGTTGCCCAAGGAAATTCTCCCAAAAGATTTCGGCGGATGGGGACCTGCCGAGGTTGCTCTATAAAATAGAGATGATTCAGGCAGGTTCAATGAGATAAAATTGATGAATAAAACTCTGGCCTGTTAGCTGCCATTTGAATGTGCCATCCGCTTGCATGGCCAGCCAGCGGTGCAGACAAGATAGTGTCGCCGGACCATACCGCCGGAGACGACAGCAAAGTAGCTTTTGGCCTTCCTAGGTCCCGCCAATTTTCCAACTGTGCAACGCCTTCTTCGCCCAAAGCGCGAATTTCCGCTCCGGCATCTTGGGGGCCGGTTACAATCCAGCGGTTGTCCCAGAGGTCACCGGGGTCTGCGACTTGGTCCCTGACAGCCCTTAGCTCTCTGCTAATCCACATTTTTTTGCCTTCCGGGGTCAGCAAGCATCCGCCCAAAGTTGCTGATTTTCCAGCTGAGATTGCTTTCATCGTCTGATCGATGGCGGTTTGGCGCGGAGGGTACCCCTGACCTGCAATCCAACCAACAGCGGCAACAATAATCCGCCGGCGAATTTCGCCGGGCAGCGACTGAAAGTCATCTTGGTCCAGGCACAGAACCCCATCTATCTCGTGCACCACTTTTCGTGCCGAATCTTGTGTGTATTGTTGCAGCGCTTCTCGGGCGCGCGCTAAATTCTCTGCCACACGTGTCAACGTTTCCGCAGTCAATCCAATCTGATCAAGTTGGGTAAGTGCTTCTCGAACCTTAATACGATCAAAACGTGGATCTTGATTCGAGGGGTCATCGATCCAATCGATACCTTCGGTGTTCAAATAATCTCGCAGTTGCGTCCGGGTAACCGACAATAAAGGACGTAATATATCGATATCGCCTTCGCGGCGAACGGCGGCCATCGCCGACAATCCCGACACGCCAGCAGCACGAGCCAATCTCATCAGAACTGTTTCGGCCTGATCATCCGCAGTATGGCCCAATGCGATCGCCCCAAGCCCTCTTTCTTGCGCCCATTGCAACAGCAATCCGTATCGTGCACGCCGAGCTTGATCTTGCAGATTTCCGCTACCGTCCCAGCGCTGCCACTTTAAGATAGTATGTGGAACGCCCCATCGCTGTGCAAATTCCCCCACCAATGCAGCTTCGTCGGCAGATTCCTTTCGGAGACCGTGGTCTACGGTGGCAGCAAAGAGTTCGATCCCCTTAGTTGGCGCAATTTTAGACAAAAGACGCAAAAGCGCGGTTGAGTCACTTCCGCCCGACACCGCCACCCCTATTCGGTGAGGCAGCGGATCAGGCAACAAAGCCTCAATCTTTTCAAGAAGGTTTTGGGCGTTCGCGGTCAAGAACACCCCAGCGATGCCATTTCCCGTGTTGCCGATGCGGCCGGAGCTGATGCCGGAAAACGCACTCCGACCTCGCCCAATGTAATGCAAGCCTGATCAATCTGTCCGAGCCGGCCAAGTGCTGCTCCTAGTTCAAACAAGGCCTCTGGCGCCAGTGGTCCTTCGGAATCGCCGGTAAAACTTGCCAGAAACGCTCGCGCAGCCTCACGGGTATCGCCCAAATTTTCCAGCGCCTGACCGCGTCTCAGGTTGGCTTCCGACGCAAAGGGGCTGCCGGGATATGCCAAATCGAACTGAGAAAACAAATCCACAGCTGTATTGTAATCTCCGTTAGCTAACGCCTGCGCCGCTGCGTCGAAATCTGCCTGCTCGCCTACAGCCAGCTCGCCTTGCTCTGTTTCTGGTTTCGTTGTGACAGGCTGTGCCGCGACGACCGTGCCGTGATTGTCACCACCTAAAGTGGTTGTTTCACCTAATGTGCTCAGGTCTCCGCCTTCCAGTTCTACAAGCCGAAACTCAAGGTCGCCTATCCTGTTGGTGCCATCGGTAACAATGCTTTGGACACGTTGGTTCAGCTGTTCAGTTTGCCGGGTCAGGCGCTGCAACTCCGCTTCAATCGCATCCACCCGCTCAAGCACCGAGTCTCCGGACAGGTTTGGGGATGGCGAGCCTGTTGTCGAGAACTCGCGCTTGAGGCGTTGAAGCTCGACATGCAGCACGGTCAGCTCCTGACGAATATCCGCCAGTGTTTGCTGATCTTGTGCCTGTGCCACACCTGCGACGGCCACAACCGCCGCCACAACCAAACCCGCAAGTCGCATCATTTTACCCCGTGGTTGAACCCGTCAGCACCGTAACTGCGCGGCGGTTCTTGGAATAGCATTCCTCAATACTGCAAATCTCGATCGGACGCTCTTTGCCATAACTGACCGTTTCCAAGCGATTGCCTGCGACACCACGCGAGATCAAAAACTCTCTGGCTGCATTGGCCCGACGAGCGCCAAGGGCTAAGTTGTATTCGCGCGTTCCCTGTTCATCCGCATGGCCTTCGATCGTCGCTACAAAGTCGGTATTGGCCAATAACCAATCCGCCTGGCCTTGAAGAACTGTCTGAGCAGCCGGTGTCAAAGTAGACTGATCCACTTCGAATAATACCCGGTCACCAACCGTTTGCTGGAAGTAGGCAGGTGAACGCGGATCGCTTGGCGAACCCGGCACCAACGCACCGTTGCCGCCCTGCCCGGCGCCAAACGCAGAGGGATCATTGTTTGTACATGCGGCCATAAGGGCAATCATGCCCAGCGCCGCAGCTTTGCTCAAAAGGTTCATTTTAAGTGCCTCGTGTTCCGTATGTTTATTATCATATGTTTAGCACAGCCCAGGCTTGTTGTGAACGTCACTCGGACAGGCCCGCGATCAATTCTGCAGTGGTCCCCAAGATGGATCACTACCCCCGTCCGGTGTCCGCACAGGCCGAAGGTTCCGCCCAGAGATATCGACGGAATACAGCGTCGATCTTCCGCTCGCCCCCTGTGTTTCACGGGTAAACATGATGACCCGTCCGTTAGGAGACCACGTGGGCCCCTCGTCCAAAAATGATGCGGTCAGCAGTCTCTCTTCACTGCCGTCTGTACGCATTACGCCAATGTGAAAACGTCCCTTGTTCTGCTTGGTAAACGCAATCAGATCGCCGCGAGGAGACCAGACCGGCGTACCATATCGCCCTTGTCCAAAACTGATCCGAGTGGCCTCGCCACCATTGGCAGGCATTATGTAAAGCTGCGGCGTGCCTGAACGATCACTTTCGAAAACGATCCTCGATCCGTCCGGCGAATAGCTGGGGGCAGTTTCGATCGCTGGCGTGTTTGTCAACCTCACACTCTGACCCGAGGCCAAATCCATTTTCCACAAATCCGTATTTCCACCTTGGGTCAAGGAGTAGACGATGGATCTTCCGTCCGGCGAGAACCGCGGCGAGAAACTCATGGTGCCTTCCTGTGTGTTTAGTTCCTGCCGCTTTACCCGGCCTACGTCCAGAACGTAAATTCTCGGTTGGCCGGTCTCGTAGCTTGTGTACAGCAATTGTTCACCATTTGGCGAAAACCGAGGCGCCAGAACGATTGCCGCACTGTCCGTCAGGTACTGTACGTTCGCACCATCGTAATCCATTATCGCCAGTCGCTTTCGGCGCTGATCCTTAGGGCCGCTTTCCGATACAAATGCAACGCGACTGTCGAAATATGCCCCCTCGCCGGTGATCCGGCTATACACTTGGTCAGACACTTTGTGGGCCATTCTGCGCCAACCTTCGGTAGTTCCCGCAAATTGCAAGCCGTTCCCCAGCTCCTGTCCCGAGAACACGTCCCAAACCCGGAACCGCACCGTCAACCGATTGCCCGAAACATTTACTGCACCGGTTACCAGCGCTTCTGCATTAATTGCCTTCCAGTCGGCAAATTGAACTGGGGCATCAAAGCTGCTGACGCGGCTGATGAAAGCATCAGAAGAGATTTCCCGGAATAATCCCGTCCCTGTAAGGTCCGCGGCGACGACGCGCGAGATATCCGCAGCGTATTGAAATGCTGCAGGTCCGTCGGGGACGAAACTTGGCACAGCAAATGGTAAAGGTTCGATGATACCTTGGTCGAGTTCCAGACGCAGAGGCCCGCTTTGCGCATGAACCGGCGCCGACATTAGGGTCAGGCCAACAAAGAGACTGATCAGAAGTTTCATCATTTGATCCGCATCCTCTCGGGATTGAATGTGATCTCAATATCCTGCCATTGAGCGTATTTGTCTGCAGGCAAATCGTATCCTTTGGCCCCACAGCGCAGAATTGCCCGCCGCGCGGCCTCATATGCCTGTTTCGCAGCTCCGGAAGAACCGCCGGTGCTATCGAGCAGTTGCAAGCTGCCACCAACGACTTTTCCGTCGGGTGTCAAGGAAAAACCAACAACGACAACGACGTTCAGCGCATCTGTAGACAACGAACCGACATTCCAGCACCGTGAAACAGCCAGTCGCATTGCATCCTTTTCTCCGCTTGTAAGGGGCGGGCCGGACGGCTCAGCGTCGCTGTCTAATGCTTCGGCCAGTGCATCATTTATGGCTGTTTGATCGCTGGCAGACGGCTCGGTCGGTTCGGGGTCGGGCGTTTCCGCCACTTCGGGCTCTGTCGGAGGAGCCGGGCGGTTTGGTCGGACCCGCGGACGCGGAGACGTCTTGGGCGCAGGATCGTCAGCCTCTTCCGCCTCGGTTACTATTTCGGGCGCAGCTTCTTCAGGCGCGGTCTGATCCTGCTGTTCCTGTTGAATTTCTGCACCGTCATCTAATGATACAGGCGGAGTTTCGACGTCATCCGGCTTGGCTTCTGGCGGAGGAGGCGCAATCGGTTCCGGCGCAATCTTTTCAGCAGGGCTTGGCTGAGCTTCGGGTCCAGGCGGCACCGGCAACGCGACGGTTTCGGTATTCGGCTCTTCCAGCACCGGCGGTTGTTCGGTCACTTCAGGTTCGGAAGGAACTTCAACTGTTTCCGGTTCCGATTCCGCTTCGGGTTCCGAAGGAATGATCGGTTCTGGATTCGGTTGTTCCTCTGTCGTGGGCTCCGGAGTGTTTGTATCTTGTGAGGACGCATCTGGCTGTTCTAGATCAACGGGCGTTGTCGGCACCTCGGGCGCGTCCTTTTGCACAGTCATCGCCGCGAATTGTTCAGCTGATATAAGTGACACTTCCTGAACAGCCATTGGCAACGGTTCGGACCTAAACGTGCCACCGAACAATGCCCAGCTAATAAGGCTGACATGAGCAATCGCTGAAATCTTGGTGCCGGTATCCACCGCGCGACCTCACTCTTAACCGTCGTCCAGGGTTGGCCCACCGGTATCTGTTACCAAACCCACATTGGAAAAACCGCCCGCGTTCAACGCTCCCATTACTTCCATCACCTGAGCGTAGGGAATGGAACCATCAGCGCGCAGGAATACACGGTCACTGCTCCGTTCTGCCGCTATCGCGCGCAATTTGCCAATCAACTCGTCGCGCAATACATCGGTAGTTTGAATCTGCACCCGGCCATCAGCAGTCAGAGTCACCGTCAAGGGTTCTTCGTTATCGCCCGGCAAAGCGCTTGCAGCCGTCTTGGGAAGATCCACGGGCACACCAACAGTCAACAAAGGAGCGGCCACCATGAAGATGATCAGCAAAACCAACATTACGTCAACGAATGGTGTGACGTTGATTTCAGCCATTGGTTGCGCACGTCCGCGGCGCCGCCTGCGCCTGCGACCGTTACCGCCCGAGGGTTGCTGAACCGCCGCACCCATGTCAGCTGTCCAACTGTCTTGATAATATTGTCGCGAATTCGTCAGCAAAGGCTTCATAGCCGCCAACGATTCTGTCACTGTCTGCGCTCAGCTTGTTGTAAAAAATCACCGCCGGAATCGCAGCTAACAAGCCAAGACCAGTCGCAAGCAATGCCTCAGCAATACCAGGCGCCACGACAGCAAGATTGGTGTTTTGCTGCTCTGCAATTTCGATAAAGGCGTTCATGATTCCCCAGACAGTGCCAAAAAGCCCGATGAACGGCGCGGTGGAACCGACCGTCGCCAAAATCGACAGGCCTTTCTGCAGTGTTTCGGCCTCTTTGGCGATGGCCACATCCATTGATCGGTCGATTCTCGCTGTGGCCCCGGCAATCAAGCCCCCATCGGTGCGGTGCGACCTTCGCCATTCAATCATTCCCGCAGCGAATATCTTTTCAGAGCTGCCGTTGGGCTGGGTTCCAACTTGTTCGAAAAGTTCGTCCAGTGGGTTCCCCGACCAAAAGGATTCATCGAACACCTGCGCTTCTTTCCGGGCGGACCGATAGTTTATCAGCTTCTGTATGATAATTGCCCACGACCAGAATGACGCGACCACAAGGATCAGCATCACAAGTTTCACAATAAATGTTGCACGGGCAAATAGCCCCCACATGGAGAAGTCGATCTCCTGCGCCAGCGCCAGCGTTTCAGCTTCCATGAACCTGCTCTTTGTTTTGCCTGATAGCCATTTTCTTGGCCTTGTTTTGTCAGACGCTAACGCAGTTGGGTTCGAAATGCCAACACAACCACCACAAAGGTGTGTTTTATTACATTAATGCGCGAATCTCTGCCGGCAGCCGGATCGGTTTGCCGTCTTTGTTGATACAAACCGCTGTAACCGTAGCGCGAAACAGGTCGGTTTCATCACGCTTAACAACCTGCGCCATGGTCAAACGAACTCCGGACATTGATATGACTTTCGTCTCAACCTCCAAGACATCATCAAATTTCGCGGGGGCCAAATAGTCCGCCTCAATCCGCCGCACGACCCAGACCACCCCAGCGTCTCGCATAGCGTTCTGGTCATTTCCAAGCGCGCGAACATAGTCTGAACGCGCACGCTCAATGAACTTCAGATAATTCGCATGATAGACGACACCGCCCATGTCTGTGTCTTCGTAATACACTCGCACGGGAAAAGTATGGGTCATTGCGGCAGCTCCAAACGGGCAAAAAGGCGCAACGCATGAGATGGATCCTGCGCAGCCCCTGGCAAGACAGGATCATATGCAGCACGGATTATCGCCGCAATCTCAGGTCGCAGGATTGTTTTTTCGCCCGCTAATGCCAGCGGAGATTGGCTGCGAAAAGCACTATCCGACCAAAGAACAATTGTTTGTACAACCTGGCTCAATGCCAACGTCTCGGCTGGAACTTTTGACAATTCCTTATCCATTTTCAGGAAAATAAACGATGCACGAATGGCTCCGTCCTCATCAAACCGGAAAATGCGGTACTGATTGGCATCTGCGGCCAAAAGCCGTTCAACCAGAGGTGAAAGATCTGGGATCAGACGGTCAAGGTCGGGAACCTCCAGTAATTCTTGCCACTCCCGAAAAAAGAACACCATGCAGTTGGCACCCAGTTCAGGATCGGTCTCGGCCATCTTGTGCCCTGCCAGCGTCACAACAGCTTCGAAAGCGCCTTTTATTGTCCGCAGAGTTTCCTCTTCGACACCAAAAACAATAGGAACGATTGGTCGCCCCCAACGAGCGAACAAATACTCCCCACTTTCACGTGTAAACAGTTCTTCGATTTCGTCCGGGGTCACGCGTTGCCCTTCATCTTTCCAAAATTACTCTTGCGCCAACCAAATTCTAAATTGCTTCGGTCATCCGAACAGATCGTTTTGACTTTTGGGGGCCGACAAACCCAGATGTGTCCATGCCTTCTGAGCCAGCATGCGCCCTCTAGGCGTTCGTTGAATCAAACCCTGTTGTAACAAATACGGCTCAATCACTTCTTCCAACGAGTCCCGACTTTCTGAAAGCGCTGCTGACAGTGTTTCGATCCCCACAGGGCCACCTGCATAGTTTTCCGCGATCAAGTTCAGGTACCGCCTATCGGCACCATCAAGGCCCAAATTATCGACGCCAAGTCTGGTCAGTGAACTATCTGCCAGTTCGCGCGTAATGCGTCCGTCACCTTCAACAATGGCAAAGTCAACCACTCGACGTAGCAAACGCCCCGCAATCCGTGGCGTTCCACGCGAGCGGCGGGCAATCTCTCTCGCACCGTCTTCGTCTGCGGGTGCGCCTAATTTACGTGCGTTTCGCGTAACGATCTCGTGCAACTCGTCCACGGTGTAGAATTGAAGGCGCGTTGGGATACCGAAGCGGTCGCGCAGTGGCGTGGTTAACAACCCCATGCGTGTCGTTGCTCCGACCAGAGTAAAAGGCTGCAGTTCGATACGAACTGTACGCGCAGCCGGACCTTCTCCGATCACGAGATCCAGCTCGAAGTCTTCCATTGCAGGATAAAGAACCTCTTCCACCGCCGGATTCAGACGGTGAATTTCGTCGATGAACAGAACATCCCGCGACTCAAGATTGGTAAGGATCGCAGCAAGGTCCCCTGCCTTTGCTAGTACGGGTCCCGAAGTCATACGGAAATTCACACCCAATTCCCGCGCCATGATCTGCGCCAACGTTGTTTTGCCCAAGCCGGGCGGACCATGAAACAATGTATGGTCCATTGCTTCACCCCGTTGTCGTGCCGATTGAATGAAAATCCCCAAATTAGCCCGCGCTTCCACCTGTCCGATAAATTCGCCCAGACCCTGTGGGCGCAAGGCGCGATCATTGTCTTCGGGCAAAGGTTCCGGACGCAGGGCGGGATCGGCATCTACCATGTGTTCAGCCTTTCGGAGCCATCAGTTTCAACGCAGCCTTGATCAGTTCAGCCTCGCTCGCGTCCGGCACGTTGGCCGCCGCTTCAGCTACAGCCGACGCCGCATCCGACGGGCTATAACCCAGATTGGAAAGCGCAGATAACGCTCCGGCCGAAGCTGCAGCGGCATCCGAAGATGGCTTCACTGATGGCCTGGTTGATACCGGCGAAGGTTCGACAACATCCACGACGTCAATTTTCGGTCCATCCATCGCATCAGTTACCGTTGCCCCCATTGCCATGACACCCGGCGCTTTGTCCTTAAGATCCAGCACAATTCGCTGTGCCGTTTTAGGCCCGACGCCTTTGGCTGCCTTGACCGCACCCCAGTCACCCAACGCAATTGCCCGGCTCACTCCGTCCGGACCCAAAGCGCCTAAAATGGCTAGTGAAACCTTTGCTCCAACGCCCTGCACGGAACACAGCAACCGGTGCCATTCTTTCTCCATCAGCGACGGAAAACCATAAAGCTGCATCAGGTCTTCACGCACGACCATGTCAGTGTACAGTGCGACCGCCTCGCCCACCACAGGTAACGCGGCCATCGTTCTATCCGAGCAATAAACGATATAGCCTACACCGCGCACGTCGATCAGGATATGATCCGTTGCGCGATAATCCAGCCGACCCGCCAACTTGCCGATCATGCCCGCACCTCTTTGACTTGCACCTGTTGCGACTTTCCGTAATAGGCGTGACAGATTGCAATCGCCAGCGCGTCCGCCGCGTCCGCTCCCTTTGGACTGCAACCGGGCAGCTGCAACTTTACCATGTGCAACACTTGTTCCTTTTCCGCATGCCCAACACCGACGACGGTCTTTTTCACCCGGTTCGGCGCGTATTCTCCAATCTGTAGACCAGCTTGCGCCAATGTCAGCAAAGCAACGCCACGCGCCTGACCCAGTTTGAGCGTTCCAGCCCCATCTTTGTTTACAAACGTTTGCTCAATGGCAGCCTGATCCGGCCGATGTTCGGCGATCACTTCGACAATCTGGTTGTGCAGCGATAATAGCCGTTCTCCAAGATCGTCCCCATCTGATTTGCACAATCCATTGGCAACGTGACTCAGGCGGCTGCCATGCGATTCGATGACGCCCCATCCTAGGGTTCTAAGCCCTGGATCAATGCCCAGAATTCGCATGATTTGCCCCAGCCTGCTTGGGATTTTGTGATCTTTCTTACTGATTAGCACGAAGCGTGAACATTTTCCAAGAGAATTGAACAGACATCTAAAAACGACAAGCCTGTTCCGCGCACGACACGGCGACCAGTTTACGACAGCAGATATCCTGAAACCGACCAGTTTCTAAACTGAATTTAACCAATGATTTAAAGGCGTTTTAGGAATTTTGAGCATTGCAATAAATGCATACGACCCATGCAAAAAATGTTCTTGTACCATCCAATTTGCAGCACTAGATGCCGCTTGAAATACACGACCGAGCAAAAACGCAATCAAGAAGGAAACAGGATATGGCTGCACTGGATAACACCCGCATCGCCTCTGGCTCATTCGGCCTCGTTGGCCGTATCGGCGCATTTTTCGCATTGGCCGCTAACGCCGTTGTTGAATGGAATGACGCTCGCGTTACACGCAACGCGCTTAACGAATTAACTGACCGCGAACTGGATGATATCGGGTTGTGCCGGGGAGATATCGACGTGGTCGCCGAGGGCCGCCTCTGAGGTGTGAATTTTCGCAACCCAAAAGCCTTTTCTGAATGAAAGGGCAACCAGACACCGCTTGCAAAAACGCAAGCGGTGTTTCTTTTAGGGCCGCCTCAATCAAAACTTTTAGTTAAGGACCTTGGCGATCTGGTCCGAAAAGAATTGCGAAACGGGTTCGATCTGCATGATCCAAGCGCCCGCAACTTCTACATTCGTACCCTGGCTCAGAATTTCGACGCGTTCGCTGTAAGCGGGTTCACCCAGATGGAACAGCAACAACGCCTTGAACCCGAAAAAAGCAAGCAGACACAGCAGCAAAACCCTGGCCGGGATCGCCGACTTGACGCGTTGCGGCTTCATTACAACCAAGCCGTCAGGCCGCATCGTTGCTCGATACCCCCGACTTAGTTTTTCATGTTTTTTGTTCAGACGCGTTACGCGCTGACCAAAGTCAAGTTGTTTTCCAGTCATGGCAGCCTCCGAAAACCGCCCCCCGTTTCCACCATTTTACGGTAAAAACAGAATGCGCCGAATCCGTGGCGAAACTCTAAAAAACTCCTGTAAATGGTCTAATTTTAGCCCTGATTTGTTAAGATTAGAGTTGTCCAGTCACCAATTTCTTGTTTTTGAGACTGATTGAAGCCGATTTGGGAATAAACTTTTAGAACATCTTCTGCCTGCTCATTTAGAATTCCCGATAGAATCGCATACCCTCCAATCCTCAAATTGCTCAAAATATCAGGCGCCAATGCAATCAATGGCCCCTTTAGAATATTCGCGAAAATCAAGTCGTATGGCGCGTTTGCCTTCAGGTCGGGATGGTCAAACCCGGCAGCTTCAACACATTTCACTGCGCTGAGCATTTCATTTGCTTTCAAGTTAGCCTCCGCCACTTCCACGGCTACAGGATCTATGTCGCTGGCAATGATCTCTCCATCCCAAACTCTTGCTGCCGCCATTGCAAGCACGGCGGTACCGCAACCGATGTCGGCCACCTTGGAGGCTTTGAAACCCTTTTCGATCAATCGATCCAGCGCTTTAAGGCAACCCAAGGTCGTCCCGTGGTGCCCAGTGCCAAAGGCCATCGCAGCCTCGATCAAAAGTGGGATGCATCCGTCTGGCAACTTATCGGCATCATGGCTGCCATAAACAAAAAACCTGCCTGCCTCGACCGGGGCCAATTCACGGCGGACATGTGCGACCCAATCCGTTTCCGGAAGTTCGGAAACGACAAAAGGTCTGGCTTGAAAAGCTGCCGCCAAAACAGCCAATGCGGTTTCGTCGGGAGTTTCGGTAAAGTAACCCCCAACTTCCCACAGACCTGAACCGTCTTCTACTTCGAATACTCCAACCCCCGTTGGTTCAGGAAATAAGCGTTCCATTGCGTCGCCAAGACTTTCGGCAAGGGCTTTGCCGGAAAGAGTCGTCAAGGCTGTGAATGTAGGCATAACGACCTCCTGTCTAAAATAACCCAGCGCCTAGGGCCACAGACAGTCAAGGTCAAGCTTCCGCTTATTCAGCCGGTGCCGGAGCATATTTGGAAAGTACGGTTTCGTTTCCCGGTTCCGGGTGGCGCGGGATCAGCAGAGACAGGCCCAATGAAACAAGCGCCATCATTGCCGCCATAGCGAAGACTGCACCGGGTGAGACGACCCACAACAACCCCAAAAGCGCTGGCAGGAAGACAGCCGCGATATGATTGATGGTAAAGGCCACAGCAGCCGTTGGTGCAATATCCGCCGGGTCGGCTATCTTTTGAAAGTATGTCTTCAGCGCCAGCGCCAATGCGAACAGCACATGGTCAGCTACATAAAGGATCGCGGCCAACAGCACACCCCATCCAAACCAATAGATTCCGCCGTAGGCCGCAAACACAATGGCAAGACCCGTATACTCAAAAATCAATGTGCGGCGTTCTCCGAACCTGGACACCGCTTTACCCAGCAACGGGGCTGCCATCATGTTGATCGCCAAGTTTATCAGGTAGAGGCTGGTTAATTCATGAACCTCAAAACCGAATTTCTCGACCATCATGAAGCCTGCAAAAACCACGAAAATCTGCCTTCGCGCACCGGCCATGAACTGCAATGCATAATACAACCAATATCTGCGGCGAAGAACCAGCTTTTTGGTCTGCGCTGTAGGTGAATCGAATTGCGGGTAAGCGACTAAACAAAACAGCGCCAATACTGCGGCAAGCCCACCCGCAGCCATAAATACCGCGTTATAGGACAGATCAAAACGATCCCAAGTCAGTACGATCACGCCGTAGACGACCATGGTCGCGGCGGAACCCATCGCCACAAGCCATCCCAACACCTGAGGGGCGCGGTCTATAGGTAGCCATTGCAATTGCAGAGACTGGTTGACTGTTTCGTAGTAATGGAACCCAATGGAGCTGAATAATGTAACAAACAATAGGCCACCTAGGCTGGGAAACCACGCCGTTACTGCAGTCGCCACGCCCAGCAACATCAGCGAAATCATCGCCAGAACCTGCTCTCGTATGAACAAGATTACCGCGATCACGCCGACAGCAAGAAACCCTGGAATTTCGCGCACCGTGTGCAGAAGCCCGATATCTGCACCGTCGAAATTCGCTACCTCAATCACAAAGTTGTTCAGCAGGGCGCTCCACGCGTTGAAGGCGATCGGCATAATAATTGCCATCGCGAACAGCAACGTGACGGGTCGGCGCCAGAACGGAAGGCTCCGCGCTTCGGAAAGCGGCATGAGTTTCAGCATGAATGCCCTGTACGCCCATTTAAGCGGCTTGGCGAGAGAGAAAGCGCAAGGGCACAGTGGATCTGCATAGATGCAGACCTTAGTAAAAGCTTTGCGGATCGATATCGACAGTCAGACGAATGTCGCCTTTCAACTGAAGGGGCGCAATCCAACGGGCGATGGCATCCTGAATCGGTGCAGCTTTAGGTGCTTTGACAAGTAACCTTACCCGGTGCCGTCCGCGAATGCGGGCGATGGGAGCCGGGGCCGGGCCAAAGACTTGGGCGCCGATTTCGCGTAGTGGCGCGTCGTTGCGTGCCATCGCGTTGCCAATGTCAAAGACAAGCGCGGCTTCCGGACCAGATAATACAATTCCAGCCATTCGACCATACGGGGGCACACCGGCCGCCTGCCTTTCCGCCGCCTCCGTTCGCCAGAATCCCTCTTCATCCCCCGAAAGTATTGCGCGAATGACAGGGTGCTCTGGCTGAAACGTCTGCAAAAGAGCCTGACCCGGCCTGTCGGCCCGCCCTGCCCGTCCAGCCACCTGCCGCATCAATTGAAATGTCCGCTCAGCTGCCCGAAGGTCCGCACCATGCAAGCTGAGGTCCGCATCGATTACACCGACCAAAGTCAACTTTGGAAAATTATGCCCCTTGGCCACAAGTTGGGTACCGATGACGATATCTGCGTTTCCTTCCGCAATTTCCTCGATTTTGGCTTTCAGCGAACGGGCCGAACCGAACAAGTCAGAACTGAGCATCTCTATTTCGGCATCAGGGAATGTCGCCTCAGCTTCTTCGGCTAATCGCTCAATTCCTGGTCCGACCGGGGCCAGTTTACCTTCGACGCCACAGGATGGGCAGGCCTCTGGCATCGGTTTGGTCTCACCGCATTGATGGCACATTAAGCGCTTAAGGAAACGGTGCTCGACCATCCGCGCATCGCAGTGATCACATGCAATTTGTTCGCCGCACGCCCGGCACAAGGTCACAGGCGCATATCCGCGTCGGTTTATGAACAAAAGCGACTGCTCGCCCCTTTCGATCCGCTGGTGAACGGCCTGCCGCAACGAAGGGGAAATCCACGTCCCTGGCTGCATCTGTTCGGCACGCATGTCGATTGGCTTCATTTCTGGCAAAACTGCGTCTCCGAAACGCGAAGTCAGGTCCAATCGATCGTACTTGCCCGCCTGAGCGTTTGCCCAGCTTTCAAGCGATGGCGTCGCGCTTGCCAGAATTACTCGCGCTCCGCAGATGGCTGCACGCAAAACCGCCATGTCACGGGCGCTGTAGTGTACACCGTCTTCCTGCTTGTAAGACGTGTCATGTTCTTCATCGACGACCACTAAGCCCAGATTGCGAAAGGGCAAATACAGAGCTGATCTTGCTCCGACAACAAGCTGCGCATTACCCTGCCCGACCATGCGCCAAACCCTGCGGCGCTCGGTCATCGTCGCACCTGAGTGCCACTCTGCTGGTCTGGCTCCAAACCGCGCCTCGACTCGGGTTAGGAATTCTGCTGTAAGGGCAATTTCAGGCAGCATAACCAGCGCCTGACGACCTTTTCGCAAAACCTCTGCTACTGCTTCAAGATAAACCTCAGTTTTGCCCGAACCGGTGACACCTTTCAGTAACGTTGTGCCATAATCTTCTGTACGTATTCCCTCTTGCAACTTATTGACTGCATCTTGCTGATCCTCAGTCAATTCCTTGCCCGGTAAATCCGGATCGAGATGCGGGTATGGCAAATCACGCGGACTGTCCTCTTCTCGCACCGCACGCTGTTTCACTAGTCCTTTTACTACCGACGAAGTAACACCAGCCTGTTCGGCCAGTTCCTTTAGTGTAAAAGCCAGACCACCGTATTCGCGCAATACTTCCAGCACCCGAGTGCGTGCATCGGTTATTCGATCTGGCAGCCTGTCACCCAAGCGGTATATCTTGCGCATCGATGGCGGGTCGCCCAGACCCGGCGCCCGTGTGGCCAAACGCAGCATCGAAGGCATTGGTGTCAGCGTGTAATCCGCGACGCGTCCAAGAAAGACCAGCATTTCTTCGCGCATTGGCGGCACTTCGAGTTTTCGGATCACTGAACGAACCTTGCTGCGATCGAAATCACCTTTCCCTGGCCCCCAAACCACTCCCAACACCTTACGTGGCCCTAGTGGCACTTCGACGAAAGCACCAAGAAAACACCCTCCTTCGGGTGCTTTGTAATCCAAAGTCCGATCAAGAGGCTGAGTGGTCAAAACGGCCACCAACTCACCTTCTTCGAAAAATTCTTGGGCGCTCAAGGCTAATGCATCCTCGGCAGGGGTTTCAGCACGGGTCTCTTTGAGGTAAAGCCATCCGCGACCAACGCCAACCCTTCAAAGGACTGCCCAATGAAATTCTTCGTAGACTCAGCCGAGATTGATGCCATCGCCGAACTGAACGATTTGGGAATGGTGGACGGCGTGACTACCAACCCTTCTTTGATCCTGAAATCAGGACGCGACATTTTGGAAGTAACCAAGGAGATTTGCGACTTGGTTGACGGACCAGTTTCGGCCGAAGTTGTCGCTACCGAGGCGGATGAGATGATCGCCGAAGGTCGCAAGCTTGCCAAAATTGCATCTAATATCGCGGTCAAAGTCCCACTGACATGGGCCGGTTTAAAAACCTGCAAAACGCTTAGCGACGAAGGCCAGATGGTCAACGTAACGCTGTGCTTTTCGACCAATCAGGCAATCCTTGCAGCAAAGGCTGGTGCGACATTCATTTCACCATTCATAGGGCGTTTGGATGACATCAATCTTGATGGTATGGATCTGATTGCGGATATTCGGCAGGTCTATGATAATTACAGCTTTGAGACCGAAATTCTGGCGGCGTCAATCCGCACGGTAAACCACGTGACAGACAGTGCGCGCATCGGTGCAGACGTTATCACCGCCCCACCTGCTGTGATCAAGAAGCTTGCCGACCACCCACTAACGGACAAGGGTCTGGAAGCTTTCCTAGCCGACTGGGCGAAGACAGGGCAAAAAATTCTCTGAAATTAGTAACGCTTGTAGAAAGAAAGAATCGGCGCCAGATGAAGCTGTCAGGGCCTGAACAGCAATCAGGTTCTGACGGTTGGCAAAGTTTAGGCCACAGGCAGACCGTAAATCCTTTTTCACCGGAATTTTTCTCAAGGCAAATCAAACGAGGCATGTTATAAGTCCGCTCAACAAAAAAAGACCGGACAGGACATGAGCAGCAACCCTAAACTCAAAGACAATTTGCGTGCGGCGATATTAGCCGAACCCGACGTTGTATTAGATGACAAGGATCTAATGCAGGCGCTAGTGGCAGCCAACGAACAAGCACGCGGCGACAACGTCATTGACCTGCGTGGCATAGCGATGCAACGGCTCGAGGCGAGGCTTGATCGGCTAGAAGATACGCACCGATCCGTTATCGCCGCGGCTTACGAGAATTTGGCGGGTACCAATCAGATTCATCGTGCCATTCTGTGTCTGTTAGAACCTGTTGAATTTGAAGATTTTCTTTACGCCTTAGGTAACGATGTGGCCGAAATATTACGTGTCGATCACATCACCTTGCTTCTGGAAACGACTGTGATCAAAGAAGATCCTGCTGTTAACAAACTCGGCGGCATCCTTACAGTTGCTGAACCCGGCTCGGTCGACAGGTATATGGCCGGAGACAGAAATGGCCCGCTGCGTGAGGTTGTTTTACGTGAAATTCAGCATCCTTGCCCAAATATTTACGGTGAAAAAGCCTCGCATCTGCGGTCGGAAGCTTGCTTAAAACTGGAACTAGGCGAAGGTCGACTGCCCGGAATGATTGTAATGGGCGCCGTTGACCCTCGTCATTTCTCACCACAGCTTGGGACTGACTTACTTGCGTTCTTTGCCGGTGTGTTCGAGCGTTCGATGCGCCACTGGCTGTCGTGAGCCTGATCTCTCCAGCCTGTCGCGACGCTTTGCAGCATTGGCTGGATGGTCTTGGGGCTCTCGCCGGACGTTCCGAAAACACTCTTGCAGCATATCGTGGCGATGTGACCGAGTTCCTTTCCTTTGTTACACTGCATCACAGTGAACGCCAGGGATTGTCTGCGTTGGAGCGGGTTACATTATCCGATATGCGGGCGTGGATGGCCGAACAGCGTAGTGCCGGCGTCGGCTCCAGATCACTGGCGCGAAAGCTGTCAGCTGTAAAAAGCTTCTATCGTTGGCTGGCTGAACGAGAAGGCTTTGAGCCCACCGCCGTTTTGTCCACCCGTGCACCAAAATTCACAAAGAAACTACCCCGCCCGCTGGCCGAGGACGCAGCGCGCGCGATGATCGAAACCGTCGAGATACAATCGACGTCAGATTGGGTTGCCGCACGTGATGTTGCGGTTGTCACCTTGCTTTATGGGTGTGGTCTACGAATATCCGAGGCACTTTCTCTGACGGGCGCAGACGCACCTTTGCCAGACACGATACGTATCCTTGGCAAAGGCGACAAAGAACGGATCGTACCGGTCCTTCCAGCGGCACGCGCTGCCGTCGATCGATATCTCAGGCTTTGCCCCCACCCGCAATCGCCCGACGCCCCGTTGTTTCGAGGAGTTCGAGGCGGTGCTTTGAACCCGCGCGCTATTCAAGGCGTCATGGCGAAGGCACGTATGCAACTTGGCTTGCCAGCGACAGCCACCCCGCACGCAATGCGCCATAGCTTTGCCACGCATTTGCTGTCTGCGGGGGGTGACTTGCGTTCAATTCAAGAATTGCTTGGGCACGCCTCATTGTCGACAACACAAACCTATACGGCGGTCGATACCGCCCGATTAATGGAGGTTTATAATCGAGCGCATCCAAAGGCCTGACAGCAAATAAATTATTGAATTTCTGGGTCGTCCGCCTTTGGTTTTTTGCTTTGCATCTTTGGATGAGTTCGTACATGACACCAGCATGACAATCAGATTCAAAGCTCTTTCCGTTCATTTGTTTACCGCAACAGGTGCCGTTTTTGCGATGCTGGCAATGCTTGCCGCCGTCGAAGAAAAATGGAGCCTTATGTATTTGTGGCTAGTGGTTTCATTCATCGTGGACGGAATCGATGGGCCACTGGCGCGTCACTATCATGTAAAGAAAAATGCGCCGGAATTTGACGGGGTCCTGCTGGATCTTATTATCGATTATTTGACCTATGTCTTTATTCCGGCTTTTGCCTTGTTCAAATCCGGTTTGATGGACGGGTGGACCGGTTGGTTCGCGATCATTGTTATTACGTTTGCCAGCGCGATGTATTTCGCGGACACACGCATGAAAACGAAAGATAACTCTTTTTCAGGATTTCCGGGCTGTTGGAACATGTTCGTTATTGTTGTCTTTGCCTTGGAGCCGAATTTTTGGGTCATCCTGATGTTGGTCACGCTGTTTTCGATTGCTATGTTTCTGCCACTAAAATTCATTCACCCCATACGTACTGAACGTTGGCGAAATTTGTCCCTGCCCATGGCCTTTGCCTGGACATTCTTCGCTGGTTGGTCTGCTTGGGTCGACTTTCACCCCGAAAGCTGGGCGCATTGGGGGTTGGTCGTCACCAGTATTTATCTGGTTTCCGCCGGGATCGCCCAGCAGATTGTCCCAATGCGTAAAAAAGTTGAAGCATAAAGTTTGCCTACAGGATTTCCTGCACTTCAAACTCGGTGCCGTTATGGGTGAAAACATCACCCTGACGCAGCCCTGCCATCGCCAAATAAATCGGGCTTTGGGTTGAAATACCCATATAAGTATGGCCGTCTACTTCAAACCGAGTGGTCGAAACGCAGACAACGAAACGGCGGTTATTGAACTTGATGACTGCGCCGGGTTGCACGGTATCAGTCAGGCTGAAATCGGTGTTCTCGATCACGTCGATTTTGGCATGATGTGCGTGTACCGGCGCGTCAAAGGCTGCGGCCAAATCCGCATTTTCACGCGAAGCCGCAATGTCATCTTTGTCGTGCACCTCGCGATCATCCAATTGCGAGTCTTTTAGAAAAGCATCGTAATGGGCCTGCGCGGTCGCCAGCTCCTGCGCTTCAAGCGACATGAGGTGATCTATGATAGCCTTCTTTCGCGTAGCCGGATCGGTCTGGGCGTTCATGGAATGCGGTCCTTCAAATTCAACATTCTGTATAAGTTGGGCCGCAAACTGTTAGAATGCAACCGTATTCCGCATTTCATATCAACAGACCGGCAGCCCCCTCGTGGCGTAACAAGGCAACTTTGGTTTCAATACCGCCCTGCCCTGAAAATCCACCAAGACCATTCGCGGCCAAAACGCGGTGACACGGGATAATCACAGGAATTGGGTTAGCCCCGCAAGCTTGGCCAACTGGTTGCGCCGGCTGGTCCAATTCTCGTGCTATATCGCCATAAGTCAAAGTTTCCCCGAACGGAATGTTCGACATGACTTCGCAGACACGCTGTTGAAATTTTGAACCGCTAACTTTCATCGGAAGGTCAAACCGATGAAGTCGACCCATGTCGTATGCGCGCAATTGAGCAGCTGCTTCTTGCAGAAGCGGCGTTGCTTCGCCTTCTTCGACACCCCCCCACATCAGGCGGGTTACAACACCGTCTTTTTCCTCAACCCCTAACCGCCCGAACTGCGTATTGACTGCTATCATCGCCATATATTCAGGCTCGCAGATCGACGTGACCCTCGCAAGCCGCGCAAGCATTGTCTCCGCCCTAGTGTTCGGCGGAGACCCAAAATTTTATCCAAGCGCATCGTTACAGCGGCCACAAACTCCCGAGTGGGAATGGCGTCCGACATCTGGCAGAATCTTCCAGCACCTTTGACATTTTTCACCATCTGCCTTTTCAAACACCACTCCGATCCCTTCGATTTCGGGTACGCGGAACGCCTCGGCAGGTGAAGGATCACCCGACACGATCAGGCCTGATGTGATGCACATGTCGTCAACGTCAAACGTGGACAGAAGCGCGCGTGTTTCAGCATCTTCGACATGAACAATGGGCGCAGCTTCAAGGCTTGAGCCAATTACTTTGTCTTGTCGCTGAACTTCAAGGGCTGCAGTGACCGCACGGCGAACGCGGCGAACCTTGGCCATGTTAGCCTCAAGCTCTTTATCACGCCACTCCGCAGGCGTATCCGGAAAATCGACCAAATGGACAGAGCTTTCGTCGCCAGAGAAACGTTCCAACCAAACCTCTTCCATCGTGAAAACAAGGATCGGGGCAAGCCACGTCGTAAGACGATGGAACAAGATGTCCAAAACGGTGCGGGATGCGCGACGACGAGCACTGTCACCGTCGCAATACAGCGCATCTTTGCGAACGTCGAAATAGAACGATGACAGGTCTACCGTTGCAAAAGTGAACACTGCACTGAACACGCCTTGGAAATCAAATGCGGCGTAGCCTTTGCGCACCTGTTCATCAAGATCGGCTAGACGGCTGAGCACCCAGCGTTCCATGCGCGGCATTTCACTTGGGTCAACCCGGTCCGCTTCGGTAAAGTCAGCCAGAGAACCGAGCATGAAACGCATAGTGTTACGCAATCGGCGGTAACTGTCGGCGGTGCCTTTCAGAATTTCCGGGCCGATACGCTGATCAGCAGTGTAATCAGTCTGCGCGACCCACAGGCGCAGGATATCCGCGCCGTATTGCTTGACAACTTCCTCCGGAACGATCGTATTGCCCAGCGACTTGGACATCTTGTTACCCTTGGCGTCCAGCGTGAAACCATGGGTAACTACGTTGCGGTAAGGCGCACGGCCTTTGGTGCCACAGGCCTGCAGCATCGAGGAGTGAAACCAACCGCGGTGCTGGTCGGTGCCCTCCATATAGACGTCTGCGATACCGTCCTCTGTTCCGTCCTCGCGATCGCGCAAGACGAAAGCGTGGGTGGAGCCCGAGTCAAACCAAACGTCCAACACATCAAAGACTTGTTCGTACTCATCCGGGTTGGCGATGCCATCCAACATTAGCTCTTTGAAACCGTCTGTGTACCAGATGTCTGCACCGCTTTTCTCGAACTCAGCCTTGATGCGTGCGTTCAGTTCTTCGCTACGCAGAAGGAAATCCGTGTCTGTCGGCAGCGCGCCTTTCTTAGTGAAGCAAGTCAGCGGCACGCCCCAAGCTCGCTGGCGCGACAGAACCCAATCCGGTCGCGCTTCGATCATCGAATACAAGCGGTTGCGGCCAGTCTGCGGCGTCCACTTCACCAGCTCGTCGATTGACCGCAAAGCACGTTCGCGGATGGTGTCACCCATCTCACCCATGCCATCATTCAACTTACGGTCGACCGACGCAAACCACTGCGGCGTATTACGGTATATGATCGGCGCTTTCGAGCGCCACGAATGCGGATAGCTGTGCTTGATCTTGCCTCTTGCCAGCAGTCCGCCAACTTCTGCAAGTTTGTCGATGACCGCCTTGTTTGCGTCGCCTTCGCCACCCTTGCGAGACAGGATGTACTTGCCTCCAAAGAACGGCAGGTCGGCGCGGAACGAGCCGTCGTCCATCACATTATAAGTGATGACCTGCTCAAGCATCCCCAAGTCGCGGTAGAGTTCGAATTCTTCCATACCATGCGAAGGGGCGCAGTGGACAAAGCCGGTACCTTCAGTATCGGTCACAAAGTCCGCGGCGCGGAAATCACGGATGTCATCCCATTCGCCGTTTCCGCCCTCGGCCCCGGCCAGCGGGTGGGTCAATTGGATCTTGGCTAAATCCTCCTGCGAAACATCGCAAACGCGGCGGTACATTGAGTCATCCAGACGCGCGCGCGCAAAAACATCCGCAGCACGATCATCAGCCAGCAGATAACGCTCGCCAATCCTCGCCCAGCATTCCTCTGGGCGACCGATGACTTCGTAAAGGCCATAAGAAATGTCTTCGCCATAGACCACAGCCTTGTTCGACGGCATGGTCCACGGAGTGGTGGTCCAAATGACCACATAGCTGTTATCCAGCGTCACGTCGCCCGTATTAACGACTTTGAACTTCACCCAGATGGTAAAGCTCTCCTTGTCGTGATACTCGACTTCAGCCTCGGCCAGCGCGGTTTTTTCGATGGGCGACCACATCACAGGCTTTGAACCCTGATAAAGCGTGCCGTTCATCAGAAACTTCATGAACTCATCGGCAATCACGGCCTCGGCGTGATAATCCATAGTGATGTAGGGATCGGCCCAGTTGCCGGTGATGCCCAAGCGCTTGAACTCTTCACGCTGGATATCAATCCAGCCGTCAGCGAATTTGCGGCATTCCTGACGGAAATCCACAACGTTCACCTCATCCTTATTCTTGCCCTTCTTTCGGTACTGCTCTTCGATCTTCCATTCGATCGGCAAGCCGTGACAATCCCAGCCTGGAACATACCGCGCGTCAAAACCCATCATTTGATGGCTGCGCACTATCATATCCTTGATTGTCTTGTTCAGCGCATGACCAATGTGCAAGTGACCGTTCGCATAGGGGGGACCGTCATGTAGGGTAAAAGGTTTGCGCCCTTCTTTTTCACGTAATCGATCATATACCCCGATTTTCTCCCAATGCTTCAACCAGTTAGGCTCGCGCTTGGGTAATCCAGCTCGCATCGGAAAATCGGTTTTGGGCAGGTTCAGCGTATCTTTGTAGTCAGGTGTCTGGGTCATGTCGGCGCACATTGGAGGCGTCCCTTGGATGATCTTGTCGTATATGGGTCGAAGCGGTCAGTGCGAATTCTCAAGCACCTTTGCCCGGCGTCTCGCGATATCAGAGCGCCGGGGATATAATTCGAATAATGATGGCCATCCGGTCAAACATGCGGGGCTTATAAGACGCCAGCGGCTAATGGTCCAGTGGTTCCGGTGATTGGGGCGACTGACGAAGTTTGGCCCAGCGGTTTAGCCACGCAAGACCTGCTAAAGACAAGCCCAATACCAAAAGCGAAAACACCCTGATTAAGCCTCCCAATCCCGCGATATCGATTAGGAAAACTTTGCCGACAGCCAAACCGATCACTGCCAAACCTGCCTTTCGCATCAGGCCAGATTGACGGGCAAGTGACTGATAAAACAACACTGCCCCAATAATCAAAAGCACCACCGTATATGTATAAAGTTCCGGCTGAGACACTCCGTTGTCCGCATACATTCCAGCCGCACCCTGCCAAAAATGTCGAATCATCAACCCGAGCCATACAGAGCCCAATAGGACCGCAAGACCATAACTAACTTGACGTAACAGTTTGGGCATCGGCTTGATGCGCCATGCAGAAAATAGCATAGCAAGTCCCGGCAGCAGATATGCAACGGCCAACGTATTGAAAACAGGCAGACCCAAAACCGGGTCAGCATCCGGGACCAAAAGTGGATTGGCGTCGGTCAGCGCCTGCCCAAGCCGATAAGCCGCGTGACCTGCAAAGAATACAGCGAGCAAATAGCGAAATTCGGTCAGATTTCCACCAATTTCGAACCTTTGCACCTGCGCATACGCCAGCAACAGCCAAATCACCGAAAGAAGACCAAGCCCCCAATGACTGTCCTGCGCCCCGCCTTCCCCAAAGCCTTCCAACCAGCGCAGCAGCAACAACGATAGCAGGATACCTGCAGTCGCCCACGCCGCGCTTTCCAAAAGCAACTTTGCAACCGGGCGATCAAGCGGTTTAAGCACAATCCAGGCAACTACAAACCCGACCGCCGCGCCTCCGTAAACCAGCGTCATTTCGAGCAACGGAGCAGAATTCGCCCAGTCAAGACCAGGGTCCAGCACAAGGCGTACAGTGACAGAAAATACACCGGCCCAAATGAACCAACTCATCGGTGGCAGCTTGAACGCTCTGTCCAGCGCGGCTGCGACTATGGTAGCAACCACAATTGCGATAGTAAGCGCGGCTGAGCTAAGAACAATGACACAGGCAAAGGTCATGCAAGATAAGGCAGACAGCGTGAACAGGGCGGTTCTAATCCGCTCTTCTCCGTCAACACGGGCGAATCTTTCGGCAAGGACAACCATCAAAACTGCAAGTGCGACTGCATGCAGTGCCCACGTATAGGCTCCGATTACCAGAGCTGGAAGCCAGCCGATTTCAAGCGCTATTCCTAAGAGCGGAGCAAATACCGCCGCTGCACCGGCCCAGACCACGGAATAGCGCCTGGAAGCGAACGATCGTAGCGCAGCGCAAACCGAAATAATGGCTCCTAAAGCGACAAGAACAGTCGCAACCCATGGAAAATCCGCCTCAGCTGTCTGAGCATACGTTATCGCAAAGTCTCGCGCAGCCAAGCCACCATCTAGGCCGTGCGCTAAGACAAACCAAACCAGCCCTAAAGCAGGCAGCAAGGTTGCATCCTGCAGCGCCCTTGCGTTTCGTGCCCAAAGGGTCAGAGACAGGGTGAGGCCAGATAATAGAAACACGCTGAGCCAAAACTCGGCGATTGAATCCGCCCCGTTAAAGGACAAAATCCCAGATGTTACTGCCACCGTGCCGAAACCCAGAAGCGTTGGAAACGCTGGCCAAGCATCTCCATCCTTTCGTTCGAAGATTTCAAACGTCATCGGACCAGAGTGATCAGGCCAAATGCGCCGCACAGGTATCGCAATAGAAACCAAGGCAATCACCGTGACAAATGTCAGATATCCAGATTCAGTCGTTGGCGCGGAAAACACCAACATCGCGCCAGATCCATATGCGCCAACTAGCGATAAGATCGAAATCCAGGCCCATCGCCTTACCGTGTCGATCCCGAGACCCAGAACAGCAACAGCGAGAAAGTAACCCAATAGCCATGTCGGATCTTCCGAAGTTCCACCCACAACAAAGGGCGCTGCATAGGCACCGATCAGGCTTACGGCTGCCAGCAATGGACCATGAAACCAGCCAAGCAGCAGACCAATCAGAGCGACAACTATCATCGCAAACAAGGCGGATTCGGCACCGATGAGATCGTAAAGCTGGCGCGCGGCCAACACGCCTCCGAAAAGCGTAACCAAGCCAGCCCCGGAAAACACCGACGGGATATACGCGGAAGCAAACTTTTCATCGTCGCCAAATCGGCGGCGGACGACCTCGCCAAACAAAATTAGCGCAGCGCCAAAGGTCAGCGCTGCGACCACCCGCGCCGCCGGAGGTAACAAGCCGGTTTCTACCCCATACTGGACCAGGAATATGCCCGCCAATGCCAGCGACAACGCTGAAACTGCATAAAACCAGTTTTCACGAAGCCAAGCACCAAATCTGCTGAACCAATTGCTCTGTTCGGATTTTTCCTTAGGCGGTTTGACGGGCCGCTGAATCTTGGTTGGCTCGATTTTAGCAGGTTTTTCCTTGGCTTTAGACTGTTTCCAAGGTCCTTTGAGAGGTTCCGCGGGTTTTTGTAAAGATGCCGGTGGCAATTCGGTATCTGCGCCACGAAGTTGCGCAACAGTGCGTTCCAGATCATCCAGCCTGCGACGCATGCGTATTTGCTTGACCAGCAGGACGACAATCGACACAGGTATGGCGACCAGAATAGCAAAAACAACAAGAGCAACCAGCGTTTCCAAGTAAAACCTCCAAGTTTAAGTTGCTCTAGGTTACCCCAGCACATGTGCGGAATTGTTTCAGATTGTCTTATTATTTCAATGTTTTGTGCAAGTCATTTATTGCGACGGACATCAAGCGAAAAGGGGTCAGGGATGAAAAAGTGACCCCACCAGATAGGCGATCGACGCTGCAGCACCTCCGATCAGGGTGGTTTCGAGCCCTGAACGCCACCAAGGAGCTAATGACCAGCGGCTTTTTAAGGCGCCTATAAAAAAGAACACTCCCATGGTCATCCAGACAGAGACGGTAAATGCGTTTTCGACCGAAGCCAAAAAAGGCAACAAGGGGATCATTCCTGCGACAAGAAAGGCAAAGAACGTCGCCATCGCAGCCTTCATCGGATGTGGATCGACGCCACTAAGCCCGTATTCTCCCTCGATCATCAGATCGATCCAGTTTTCGTGGTTGGCTGTAATAGCATCTGTCGCGTCTTCCAGAACGCTTCCGGTCAGGCCCTTTTGCGAAAGAATTTCGCGAACTTCGCGCCGTTCACCTTCGGGATAAAGCTGGATGTGCCTTGCTTCAACGGCGCGAAGGCGGCGAATGTTATCCAATTCGGCCTTCGTTCCTGAATAATTACCTGCCGCCATTGAAAACCCGTCCGCCAGGACATTGGCCAAACCCAATGCGACAATCACGAATGGTGACAGACCCGCACCCGCCACGCCTGCAACTATGGCGAAGGTGGTGACTGAACCGTCTATTCCACCGTAAACCACGTCGCGCAACACTCCGCGCCCCGGCGGTGCGTTAATGCGGGCGGTGATTTCCTGCTCGCTGTGGCCGTGATCGGTCATGGCTGGCTCCGCCCTGTTTACATAGGAAACGCTAGACCATCATTGCGCGTTGGATCAAGATTTTGAGAACAACCCGCTTAGCGCCTGCTTGACCATGCCGCTAGTCGAAGGTCTGTGGCGCGCCGAGAATGGCAAAGGGCGGCAGACCTCCATCGCCGCGACGCCGACCCTCGCACTAAGGGCACCGTTGACAAGCCCTTCACCAAAGCGGCGGGACAATTTGCTTAGAACCGAGCCGCCAAGTATAGGTTCGAGCAAATCGTCGCCAACCGCAACAGCGCCAGTGGCTACCAGATGAACAAAAACAGCGCGTGTCAGGCGCCAGCTACCAAGAAAACCTGCTCTTCCACCATAGACTTCGGCAATTCGTCTGATCATTCGAAGCGACGCGGCCAGAGCTGTAAAAACATCTGCTAGGGCCAATGGTACAAGCGCGGTAACCGTAGCGACTTGGCGCGCAGCGGCTTCAACTTCTTTGCTGGCGGCGGCATCTAAGGGGGCAAGTATTTCGTCTTCGGCTAATCCCAGCAGAGTAGATGCTTCGAACTGATCGCCAACGCGTTCCTGTGTGCGATCGCGACCCCAGCGAGTTTCTTCACGCCCCTTATAAAAGTAGATCAACCTGTTCGTGACCTCGCGCGCCTTTGCCAAGTCATCTTCGGCGATGGCCGCATCTGCGGCACGGCGCAATTCATCTACTTTCGACAACCGAGCGATCGCAGCCAGTTCGCGCAAAGCAATGATAATTGCTACCAAAACAAGTGCGCCCATCAAAACGGAAATGATCCCGCCCAGAACAGGGGCACGCGTCAACAAAGAAGTCGCGAAGTCCCAAGCTGAAACCGAAACCACCGCGCCAATTACTGCAAGCGCCAAGCCCCAGAACCAGCGTGACAGAACTGAGGGGCCACTTGCGGCTAATCGAGCTGCTCTCTGCATCGCCTGTCCCTGCGGCTGCACAAGATCGGGAACGGGCGGAGCCTGTGCGACATCCGCAATCTGTTCGTCTTGCTCCAAGTTGATCAGTACAGGGCCTTTAGACATCCTTAGCCTCACCGCTATGCCAAACGTACTTTACATCCGGAAGGTTTTCGTCATTTTCTGCCCCGTCGCTTCGGGCAGCTTCTGAAAACCCATTGCGCTCGTAAAACCGGCACGCGCCTGCATTGGCTTGAAACGCAAATAGCGACAGTTCCGTTTGCTCCAATTTCGCGTGATCAAGAAGGTAGCGACCAATCCCCTGTCCGCGAAATGCTTGCTCAATATAAAGAGAGTGGATTTCAGCCCCACTACGGGCCAAGAATCCCACAACCCTGTTATCATTTTCAGCCACGGTCACCCAATCCCTATCGATCATGCTTCCGCAAAACGCGATGGTTTCAGCGCCTGAATGCAATTTGGGCATCCAATCATGCTCGTCGGAAAAATCGTACAATATTTCCCCGGTGGCACCTGCGTCTGTACTGCGGGCAGAACGAAGAAAAACGGTCACAATCGGTCTCCGATCAGAAACTGCATGGCGCGGTCGAGCCGGATATGGGGCGGTCCATCTCCGGGACGCAGGGACAGACAGGACGGCGCAAAGTTCATAAATTCATATTCTGCGCCCAACCAGTTTTCCGCACCATCCCGCGCCGGGCCTAGCAAATGGGATGGGTCTTGTGGCAATTCGCCGGGATAGAAAGCCGCCTGCTTGCCGCTATCCAGTAAGGTCCCGCGTATGCAGGGCAACTCAACCCCGTCATGACTGCGCATCTCCTCAGTTGTTGCGCGCAATGCGGCCAGGGACAGGGCCGCCGTTTCGGCCCCTGCGAAATTGGCCTTGTCGCGCGCGTCCCGTGTGAGAGCCTCAATGATCGCAGTCAAACGAGGATGTTGCAGGTGATGCAAATGATCAGCTTTCGTAGCCGCGAATAGAATACGTTCCACACGCTTACCCAGCAGTAATTTGCTGAGCCATGCATTTCGGCCGGGGCGGAACGCAGACAGTGTGTCAACCATCGCGCGACGCATATCTTCGACCGCCTGTGGCCCCTTATGTATGGCACCCAATGCGTCAACTAATACCACCTGACGATCTATCCGCGCAAAATGATCGCGAAAAAACGGTTTAACCACCTGCGATTTATAGGCTTCGTATCTACGTTCCATCTCGCGGCCCAAAGAACCCCGGCGCAGCACACCCGAAATCGGTAGCGGTGCGAACGTTAGAACCGGCGACCCGGCCAGGTCACCGGGTAAAAGAAAACGCCCTGGCGTGCAGTCGTAAAACCCTAAATCCCGCGTTGCGTTTAGATAGTCAGTAAAGCTTCGGGCCAGATTTAGTGCGGTTGGTTCGTCATGGACCGCTGCAGAATCCGACGCGCGCGCGGCAGCAACATATTCCGACGCTTCCGGACGCCTTTCGATACGTAGCCAGGTTTCATTTGACCAATCCGCATAGGATTTTTCCAACAGCGCAAGGTCCAGCAGCCACTCGCCAGGGTAATCGACAATATCCAAGTGAATCTTGCGTGGCCCCTGCAACCCTGACAAAAGACCGGCTGGCCGCACCTTAAGCGAAAGACGCAGCTCTGACACTGAGCGGGTGCTTTCCGGCCAGTATGGTTTTGCCCCTGTCAGCGCCGACAAATGAGACTCGTAATCAAACCGTGGCACCGTGTCATCTGGTTGGGGCTGCAAATATGAGGCTGTGATCCGGCCTTCTTGCTGGGCCGCAAGCGCCGTCATTCGGCCCCGGTCTAACAGGTTTGCCACAAGGGATGTGATAAACACTGTTTTGCCCGAGCGCGCCAAACCTGTGACCCCCAGGCGGATGACCGGCTCAAAAAAAGTCTCGGACACGGTATCGCCGATGGATTCCACGCCTCGGACAAGACCGTCTGCCAGTGATGAAATGACCAAGCTGTCGCCCCGCATTTATCGTTTCATCCAAGATAGGTAGCAGATCGCGCACTTGCCAGAGATTTTACAGCCTCTTGCCCGCCCGCGCGTCGCGCGATACGAGCGGCTTATGCCTAGGTACGCTTTGAAAATCGAATACAACGGAGAACCGTTTGCCGGATGGCAGCGGCAAAAAGAGCTTCCATCTGTTCAAGGCGCGATCGAACAGGCTTTGTCCCGAATTCAACCGGGCCAACATACAATTGCGGCGGCTGGACGTACCGACGCAGGTGTTCACGCATTGGGGCAGGTGGCGCATTGCGATCTAAACAAAGATTGGGACCCGTTTCGCCTATCCGAAGCATTGAACCATCATCTAAAGCCTCATCCGGTGGCCATCTTGAAAGCCGTTCATGTCGCTGACGACTGGCACGCAAGATTTACCGCGGTCGAGCGGCAGTATCTATTTCGAATCCTGATGCGGCGCGCGCCAGCGACGCATGACAAAGGTCAGGTCTGGCAGATCAACCACCAGCTGGACGTCGCTGCAATGCAGGCCGGAGCGGATATGCTGATTGGGCGGCACGACTTTACAACCTTCCGTTCATCCATTTGTCAGGCTGCCAGTCCTACAAAAACTTTGGATGAGTTAAGGGTGGAAGAGGTTCAGGGGTTTTCTGGCCCCGAAGTTCATTTCCATGTTCGCGCTAGATCCTTCCTGCACAATCAAGTTCGTAGCTTTGTCGGTACTTTGGAAAGGGTCGGAGCAGGCGCTTGGACACCACAGGATGTAAAGGACGCGCTTGAGGCAGAAAATCGCGCCGCTTGCGGGCCTGTTTGTCCGCCCCAAGGGTTGTACCTTGCAGCTGTCAGATATCCTGATCCAATTTTCGAGTAATTCAAAACGTCCGCAGCAATAAGCCGCCAGCTATAACCGCAATCAAAAGCCCTGCTACCAACTCGATAGTAGGCGCAAGAACCGCTGCAAACCTCGTGGCTGAAGCCGACGTTAAAAGCCCTCCGCGCAGTCCGAAAGAAGTCCAACCAACCAAAGTCGTTACAGTTGCTGTCCCCAGTGCCATCGCGAACGCGCCAGCTATTCCGACCAACGCAATACCCATCTGCCATGTAAGGATCAGAACGAACAATGCACCGGTGCAGGGGCGCGCGGCGATACCCGCGATCAGGATCAAAGCCTCGCGTATGCTGCCGACATTGGCCACCTCTTCAACGCTTGGGCCGTGCCGATGGCCGCATTCTGAGCAAGCATCGTGATCATGGTGGTCGTGGTTATGGTGGTGGTCGTGGTCGTGGTGATCCTCGTGCGCAGACACGCTTCGATGCCGTTTGGCAAAACTGCGCAACGCGCGGACTACCAACCAGAGGCCAATTATCGCTATGGCACCGTAACTTATCGGCGCCATAATCTGTTCCGTGGTGCCGACAAGGCTTTCTCGGGACATCTGAAAAACTAGAACCCCCGCATAAACCAACACAACGGCCGTTACCGCTTGCCCCAAACTGGACAATACACTGATCGCCGACAGCCGCCAAAAAGCAACTTGGCGGCCAAGACCATAACCGCCAATCAAAACCTTGCCGTGACCAGGACCGATCGCGTGAAAAAATCCGTACGCGAAACACACGGTAAGCAGAGTCGCGACTGCTTGTGGTTGCTCGGCCCGCGCGGCCCGCAAGGATCGTGCAATCTGGTTCTGAAACTCTCGTTGCTCGCCCGCTGCCCAAGCTGCCAGGTGATCAAAACCACCGCTTCCCCAGAACCAAATCAGCAGGCCGCAGGCCAACGCAACCGGAAAAATCAGGTATCTGGACATGAAACGAAAATCTCTGTCGCAAAGTTTTCACCGATCAGAGGGATATCGTTCTCCTCCAGATCATAATCGGCATCCAGCGTTTTCAAAAATGCCTGCATCTGAGCCAGCTGCCCGTCGATATCAGGTTCGATGCGCTCAATAGCACAAGAAACAGGACCCGATATTACAACAGGCCGGGTAACCTCGTAAGCGGTATAATAGGTTTCGTCAAATGCCTTAGCAGACAGGGAATTCGCTGGAATCCTTCCGCTTTCCACAGTTCGCAGGTGGGTGGTTACAATCCGCCCATCCTCAGTAGTGGCTGTGGCCTGCTGCGGGCCAGACAGCAGCACCGGCTGTCCGGCTGAGCGAACCACCAGATCACCATTGTATCCCTCGACCCATTGCGCATCAAAGCCAGCCAAAAACTTCTCTTCGTCTTTGCTCAGTACTCCGTCAGCGTCCTGATCCAACTTCAGATCTTCCAATACCAACAACGAATAAAACTCATCGTAGGCCCAAGTGACCCTGACATGAGTGAGAGCACCAGTTTCATCGACGATAAATTCCAAACCCGTGTCGATAAAGACATGAGGGTGAGCCATTGCCGGAACAGGCAAACAAAAAGTTAGTGTAATAGCCAACCAACGCATTTGGCAAAGATAGGTTGCCAGCACACCAACGGCAATGCCGTTTCGTTAGCAAACACAGAAACAAGCAAACTGACGCTAGCCGGGCGGAAATAACACTAAGGTTTGCAAAGCGGTGCCGACAGGTCCTTTAATATCGTACAAAACAGATTGTGACATACCTATACCTGTCGGTTGCCAATGCGAAACAGACTGCGATGCAAACCAGCCCGGAACAGGCTCACGGTGGATTTGAACCGTCAGATCCGTGTTCATAAAGCCCATTTCGCTTGTCGGCGCGTTCCACGAAATACCATTCCCGCAATCCGCCAGGGGGCATAGCGCCTGAACGGGCGAAGGGGTTTCGCCATCAAGAATGGCCGGGGTATGCATCCAGATTGTTTTTGGACCCGCCCCCTGATTGCCTCCTTTCGGATACTGCACATCCGCGTAGTGCGCAAAACCAGGTAGACTATGGCGCATCTCACCAATCGGAAACGGGCCGTCGACCAGATCTTCGAACAGAATCGGATCGTTAGGAGCGTCCGGCACCGGGCCCAAGTCTCTGCTCTGAAGATGCATTGTAGACGCAGTCGCGCACAATGTGTCGTTCAGATCATGTACTGTCACTCGTGTCGTCGCCAAAGTCTTTGTGTGGCGCGTTGTTTCTGCAACAACTCGAAGACCTGTCAGTGGTAACGGGCGCAGCAGGTCAACTGTTAACCGGGTCAAAATTTTACCTGGCCCGACTTCCGTCTCGGCTGCCCGCGCAATCAGGCTGGAAACGGGTCCCGCATGACAATGCTCTGCTGACCAAGGTCCGCGGGCTGGATCGTTTCCCACAAAAGCGCCATCGGCTCCGACATGAAAAAAAGCCGGTTTGGAATCGATTTTCATGGAAGCGTTCTCAGACCTTTTCCTGAGTGTGTTTCTTTAACTCTGCCCTGGCCACCTGCCGGCGGTGAACGGCATCTGGGCCGTCTGCCAATCTAAGTGTCCGCACATGCGTCCAGGCAGCAGCCAAAGAAGTGTCCTGACTGATGCCTTGCGCCCCGAACATTTGCACTGACTCGTCAATTACTTTTAACGCAACGCGTGGCGCGACGACCTTGATCTGGCTAATCCATGGGGCAGCTGCGCGCGCATCGCCTTGATCCATGTACCATGCGGCTTTAAGGCAAAGTAATCGGGCCATTTCGATTTCCATCCGGCATTCAGCGATAATGTCAAAATTCGCTCCGAGTTGTGCCAGTTTTTTGCCAAACGCCTCGCGTTGAAGGGAACGTTTGCACATCAGTTCTAGTGCCGCCTCAGCTTGCCCAATGGCCCGCATGCAATGATGAATGCGTCCGGGCCCAAGGCGACCTTGGGCTATCTCGAACCCGCGCCCCTCACCCAGAAGAATGTTTTCAGCGGGCACCCTTACATCTGTGAACCTGATATGCATATGGCCGTGCGGAGCATCGTCGTGGCCGTACACTTCCATTGGACGCAAAATTTCGATCCCGGGGGCGTCGGCAGGTACCACAATCATCGATTGACGCTTGTGTTTGGGTTGGTCTTCACCAGCGGTTTTCACCATGACGATATAGACTTTGCAGCGTGGGTCGCCCGCGCCAGACGACCACCATTTCTCACCATTCAGCACGTAAGCTTCGCCGTCCCGCACACAGGACATCGAGATATTGGTGGCATCAGATGAAGCAACATCCGGCTCTGTCATGAGATAGGCCGAGCGTATCTCACCATTGAGAAGTGGTCTCAGCCACTTTTCCTTCATGGCTTCGGTTCCATAACGCTCAAACACCTCCATGTTTCCCGTATCGGGGGCAGAGCAATTGAACACTTCAGCACCCAATGGGGTTTTCCCCATTTCCTCGGCAAAGTAGGCGTATTCTACTGTCGTCAGGCCCAATCCCTTATCGCTGTCAGTCAGCCAAAAGTTCCACAAACCGGCAGCTTTGGCCTTGGCTTTCAAACTTTCCAAAATCTCTGATTGACGTTCCGTGTACCGCCAACGGTCACCTTTGTTAATTTCAGCTTGATATTCTTCCTCCAAAGGCATGATTTCGTCTCGGACCATTTCCGCCACACGGTTCAGCAGATCACGGTTTTCATCGCGTAACCCGAACGACATATTCATGAATTTCTCTCCTCAGCTCAGGGAACCGGTCTTTACCTTGGGTTCGAGAATGACTTAGCTGCCGTCACTATGTCCAGCCGCATGACGGGACGTAAATTGCAAACTAATTGCGTGGGAACAAAATAGTGGCGCTATTGATTGAAACCGGACTGTCCGACTGGATGAGCGATGACGAAATCGCCGAGGAAATTCGAAGGCTGGCGCCTAACGCAGATGTCAGAACACCTGACACGATTGGCGATGCGTCGGAAATCACTATGATAGCTCTGGTCGCTTTAAAGGATGATCACCCTAGCCGATTACCGAACTTGCAGCTGGTACAAAAACTTGGCGCTGGGGTCGAAACGATTGTAAACAACCCAATCCTTCCTTCGAATGTTCGTATTGCACGACTAAAGCCTGACGCTCCTGCCCAAGGTATCGCAGAATGGTTTCTGGCCTATATCCTACGCAGACAACGACACATGGCTTTTCACGAGTCCGCGCAGCGTCGGTCAGAATGGATCCCCAAAGCGCCGCTTTTTTCACCCGAAACAAAGGTCGGAGTGCTGGGATTAGGTCACATAGGCGCGCGTACGGCGGAAATGCTTCGCGCCGTTGGCTTTCAGGTCATCGGCTGGAGCCGTTCACCAAAATCCATCGAAGGTGTCGTATGTCTTCACGGTGAAAATGCGCTGACTGCGTTATTGGGCCAATGCGACCACATCTGCGCGATCCTGCCGTCTACCCCTCTGACCAGCGGTTTGTTCGATGAAGAAATGCTGTCGAAGATAAAACCCGGCAGCCAATTGCTGAATGCAGGCCGAGGCGACCTGATTGATGAGATCGCCCTTGTGACCGCATTAAACAACGGAAATTTGAGCCACGCCGTTCTGGATGTCACAAGCGAAGAGCCACTGCCTGCTTCAAGCCCGCTTTGGCGACATCCCAACGTTACAATAACACCGCATGTATCAGGCTGGCATCTCGGCGAGGCACTGGCTGATGTGGCAGAAAACTTTCAACGGTTGAGTTCCGGCAAACCAATATTGCACGAAGTCGATCGAGAGAGAGGATATTAAAGAAAACGAGCTTTACGGGGTGAGAATCCAGTTGCCGTTTGCATCACGGCATCTGCGGGTTCTGATCTGCCTAGTTTGGCTCACTCCTGCGGGGCGAATGAAGTGCTGAAGGCTCGCACAATTGTCGCGCACTTCGAGGACGCGAATTGTGCCCTTTGAACCAGTGCTTTCGTTGATCCATTCACGTTCCTTTCCTGCTCTGGGCGTACCACTGGCTAACATCGAATCAGATGTTGCGCTTAGCACTTCGAAGTCTTCTGGACTCAAACCCGTCTCTGAAATTATGCGGGAAAGCGGTTTTGCCAAAACAACTCCTCCTAGCCCCAAAGTGACGGCAGCAGCCAAAGCAATAGAACTAAAAGCCTTCATGATAGCCTCGCAAAGCTGAAAATCATTGGGATCAACACTATACCTCGTCTCGCACTGGACCAATACCCGCCTCCATATCTTCAAAATTTTCAGAACATTCCTATCGAAAGGCCAACGCTAGGACTATGAGGTCTTTCTTCGCATAGTGCCCAAACCACCAACCAGAGGCATCTGATGGCAAAATCAAACTACTTCGCGCCAACTGGCGGGCATCCGGGCCAAGATCAACTTTTGACTGATCGCGCCATGTTTACAGAGGCTTATGCAGTGATCCCAAAAGGGACCATGCGGGACATCGTCACCAGCTATCTACCTTTTTGGGATCAAACGCGACTTTGGGTTCTCTCCCGCCCTCTCAGCGGGTTCGCCGAGAGCTTTTCCCAATACATCATGGAAGTCCAGCCGGGTGGTGGGAGCAATCACCCTGAGACCGACCCGAGCGCACAAGCTGTATTGTTTGTGGTCGAAGGTTCGGTAACACTGACGCTATCTGGGCAAATGCACGTACTGGAAACCGGAGGCTACGCTTATATCCCTCCAGAATCCGAATGGACCCTGCGCAATTCAAGCGACACGGTTACTCGTTTTCATTGGGTGCGCAAGGCGTACGAAGCCGTTCCTGGCCTACCCTCCCCCGAGGCAATCATTACGAACGAGAATGACATAACTCCCAATGAAATGCCTGATACTGATGGGCGCTGGTCCACAACCCGTTTCGCTGACCCACTGGATTTGCGACATGACATGCATGTAAATATCGTAAATTTCGAACCCGGTGGTGTTATCCCATTTGCCGAAACCCATGTGATGGAACACGGCCTGTATGTGCTTGAAGGAAAAGCAGTTTACCGCCTTAATCAGGATTGGGTCGAGGTCGAAGCGGGTGATTATATGTGGTTGCGCGCGTTCTGCCCGCAAGCTTGCTATGTCGGAGGACCCGGTCGGTTTCGTTATCTGCTTTACAAGGATGTGAACCGACATATGCCACTGAAGTTATCCAATCGCTGAAAGCGCACTGCCTTGCTCCAGCTTAGGGCTTCACAGAAGCTGCTGAATCTGTTGAAATACGACCAGAATTTCAGCACTGGAGAATTTCCATGTTACTGCGCGGAACGATTTTGGCCATTGCGGGTTTTGTTGGCCTTACTGCCCTCGACGCAACTCCGGTTGCAGCAAAGGAAGAAACCAAATCGGTGTTTGTTATGAGCCGCACTTGGGCGGTTACTCAGGTGTCGGAAGAGCCGGTAATTTATCGCGCTACCCGCGATAATAATAACCTTAACCCGTTCGGGCCTCCTCCGCGTCTTCGTACTGTTCAGGCTATAGCCGCAATCCAACAAGCAACCGGCTGCAAGGTGATTTACTCCAGCATGTATCAGAATATGTCTGGTCAATTCTTCTCACAGGTAAGCTGCAGCTAAAATCACAATCTTCAGGCATTGAGGTCCCTTGATCCGCCTGCCATAGCTTGCGAATGAAACTCGCGATCAATGGATTCGGCCGTATCGGCCGCACGATTTTGCGGCAGGTACTTACCAAGCCGCAGAACACCGATATCGAACTGGTTTTAATAAACGATATCGCCCCAATTGAAACCTGCTCCTATCTATTCAAATACGACAGTACATTTGGCCCCTACCCCGGAAACGTAGTGCACAAAGATAGCAATCTGCACGTGGACGGGCAGTCAGTCCCCATGACTCACAGCGCCGATTTGGCGAATGTGGACCTAAGTGGCGTCGACGTTCTACTGGACTGTACCGGTATCGCTCGCACTTCGGATGTGGCTCGACGCGGGTTGAGTGCTGGGGCGGGTAAGGTATTGATTTCTGGCCCCTCTCCCGCTGCAGAAGTGACGATCGTTTTGGGTGCCAATGAAGATCAGCTGGGGACAGCGCGCATAGTGTCCAACGCTTCCTGCACCACCAATGGGCTGGCACCTCTGGTCAAATTGCTGGATACGATCGGAGGCGTTTCAACGGCGCATATGACGACGATTCACTGTTATACGAATAGTCAGCCAATGGTCGACGCGCCGCGGGGTGATCTCGCACGCTCCCGTGCCGGAGCGCTTTCCATGGTTCCCACAACCTCCAGCGCGACAGATCTTATCAATGTCGTCCTGCCGCATCTGAAAGGCCGCATTTCAGGAGCGGCAGTCCGCGTTCCAACAGCCAGCGTTTCCGCAGTGGATCTGGTCGTGTCTTTGGAACGCGCTATGAGTTTCAACGAGTTCATCGCCGCCTTACAACAAAGAGTTCAAGACTCTTCAGTTCTCGGCTGGACAGATATGCCATTGGTTTCGTCGGATTTGCGAACAAGACCGGAATCGCTTGTTTTGGCTGGACCTGAAACGCGGATGGTTGATGAGCATCAAATAAGGTTATTCGGTTGGTACGACAACGAATGGGGATTTTCCGCGCGTATGCTGGACGTCGCCCGACTGATGGCATCAACTTGACTTTGGATTGAACCAACATCGCGCGACCACGTGGACAGATTGGACCCGACAAAAGCGGTATAGTTCAAGCCTGCACCACCTCGTACGGCGAGGCGAACCAGTGTTCTTCCAGATTGTCACCCTTGCCGATGCGATCCACCACTGCGAACAAGCCCGGTTCATGCAGCGGAGTAAGCACACCGTGCCATGTACCCCGATGATAATTCACGACCTGCCCCGGGTTCGTCAAAAAAGCGTGGGGACGCCCGGGCTTACCATCTTCGTCCGGGGCAACAATTACTAGAAAAGGGTTTTCGGTCATTGGGATAAACGCTTGGCTGCCATCAGCATGACGCTCAACCATTTCGAGCTTGTAAGGCAATTCACGGGGAATGGCGTTAAACAAGCTAATCCCCGGGCGCCCATCAGCGAAATCCAATATCGCGCGGTCATGATAACGGCCGCATAGCCCTTGATTGATAATCTTATCTGGTTGACCTGCGTGATCAATCAGGTCGCCAAATGGCGCAAAAGCTTGAACCGAAATTGGTTCAATTTCGATCTGACAACTCATGATGGCAAGACATCCCTTAACCGAAACTCGGCAATCCGCTCCACCTGGCGACATGCTTCGGCAAATTCCGTCCCACGATCATGTTCAATTCGGCGCAAGAATGCTTGCATTATCGAGGCTTTATCGTGGTCCCGCACTGCAATGATGAATGGAAACCCAAATTTCTTGGAATATTTTTGGTTAAGATCGGTAAAGTTTGCTCTTTCCTCATCAGTCAATGCGTCCAATCCGGCAGAGGCCTGTTCGGAAGTACTTTCCAAGGTCAACCGTTTTGCTTGCGCCAGCTTGCCCGCCAGGTCTGGATGCGCCAATAAAACACCCAGCCGTTCTTCTTGGGTCGCAGAGCGGAATATCCGCGACAGCGCATTGTGCAAACCACCCGCGGTGTCATGTGCCGGGCCCAGCTCCAGTTCGAATGCACGCTCGGCGATCCAGTCCGAGTGCTCGAAAATACCTCCGAACGCCGTCATGAATGCTGCTTTTTCCATTTGTGACGGTCTCGATGCTTTGTGCGGTGAGTGTAATCTGGCCCAGTGCTGCGCAATCTGTTGCCGCGTTGCAAACCAAACGTCTGAATACCCGCGCGCGTAATCGAGAAACCGTTTTAGCGCCATCACCCGACCGGGACGTCCAATGAGGCGGCAGTGCAATCCTATTGAAAGCATTTTGGGAGACCCTGCTTCACCTTCTTCGTAAAGCGCATCAAAGCTATCTTTAAGGTAAGAAAGAAACTGGTCACCGGAATTGAATCCTTGCGGCGTAGCAAAACGCATGTCGTTGCAATCAAGCGTGTAAGGCACAATCAGCTGATCCTGCCCCTCTTCTATTTGCAGCCAATAAGGCAAGTCGTCGGCGTATGCGTCGGCGACATAGTCAAATCCACCTTCTTCCGCCACCAAACGCACGGTATTTTCAGAGCAGCGACCGGTATACCATCCGCGCGGACGTTCCCCGACAACTTCGGTATGCAACTGTATCGCCTCTGCGATCTGTGTACGCTGTTCCTCCTCCGACATATCCTTGTGTTCGACCCATTTCAGCCCATGGCTGGCAATTTCCCAACCAGCAGATTTCATCGCAGCCACTTGATCCGGTGATCGGGCGAGCGCCGTGGCGACACCGTAGACTGTGATTGGCAGGTCCTTCATCAATCGGTGCAGCCGCCAAAAACCTGCCCTCGATCCGTATTCGTATATCGACTCCATGTTCCAATGACGCTGTCCCGGCCATTGCGCGGAACCCACAATCTCGGACAAAAAAGCCTCAGACGCGGCATCACCGTGTAGAATACAGTTTTCTCCGCCTTCCTCGTAGTTCAACACGATTTGAACAGCCAATTTTGCGCCCCCTGGCCATTGCGCATCCGGCGGGTTAGCTCCATATCCGATCATATCGCGAGGGTAGCGCGGTACCTGCATTGTGTTTTCCATCCCGTCTTTCATCTATTTAGTACTGCCATACCGCATTAAAGCTACAACGATTATCAAATCAAACCGAACGCAGCTTCCGTCCATTTTGGCATTTCCTATGATTTGAAGTTTGTTCCAAACTGGACCCAACAAAAAGGTAATTTAAAGGGAGAGGCCTGTGGCAGGTTATCTGACGACCCATGTACTGGATACGGCACGCGGCTGTCCGGCAGAAGGGTTAAAAATCGCTCTGTATAAAGTGTCCGGAAACTCACATAGCAAGCTGGTGGAAATGCAAACCAACACGGATGGGCGTACGGACAGTCCAATACTGCCTATGGATCACTTTAAAACAGGAACGTACGAACTGATCTTTTTTGCCGGCGACTATTTACGCGATACGCACCAAGTTAGCGAGGATCTGCTGTTTCTCGATCAAATACCCATCCGTTTCGGCATGTCCGATCCAGAGTCGCATTACCACGTCCCTCTGCTATTGTCCGCCCATGGATATTCTACCTATCGCGGTAGCTAATACATCAATCCTCGTACTGGCGCACAACTTTTCCGATCCGTTCTATCATGAAGTCCATGAACAGACGCGCCTTGGGATCCTGATGACGGCGATGCGTGTAAAGGCATGCCATTTGCACCGGCACTGGCGGCGTCTTTGAAGCCACTGGAACCAACCGCCCTGCCTTGAGGTGCTCGGCCACCTCAAATGCCGGTTTCATTGCAATGCCTTGCCCGGATAAAGCCCAGTCTGTTAGAACGTCGCCATCATCACACTCGAAACGTCCCGTCACAGCAAATTTTTTTGGGCCCTCTGGCGTTTCCAGCAGCCATTGGAATTCTGTAGCGCCGGGGAATCTCAGATTCAGACATTCGTGTTTGTCTAAAATCAAATCATCACCCGAATTAGGCATTCCGTGCTTCTTTACGTACTCGGGTGCCGCGCACAAAAGTCGCTGGCAATCGGCAATTTTGCGAATACGTAGCGTGCTATCTTCGGGTTGGCCGATGAAAAATGCCAGATCCAGACCTTCGGTTGTGAGATCGACTGATCGATCTGTCAATCGTAACCGAACATCGATTTCCGGATATTCTGACAGAAAGTCAGGCACATGGGGCGCTATCAGCCGACGGCCCACCCCCAAAGGTGCTGCGACAAACAATGATCCACGTGGTGACTCGGTCAGGTGGATGACCTGCGCTTCGGCTTCATCCACAGCGTCCAATACTGCAACAGCACCGGGGTAAAAGGCACGCCCCTGTTCCGTAGGGGTGAGGTTTCGTGTGGTGCGCTGAAACAATCGAACGCCCAAATGCTCTTCCAGTTGAGAAATCCGCGCCGAGGTAACGGCTGGGGAAATTCGCATGTCGCGCCCGGCCGCAGACATGCTGCCCAAATCGTAGACCCTGACAAATGTGCGGATATTATCGAGATAGGACATCTTTTCGTTTTTTTTTGATACAGTTTGACAATATGCAGGAATACCGAAGAAAAGCCCGCTTGCCTAGTGTGGCTGCAAGCAATCGGAGACCTCATTCATGTACGACTTCGCCGTTTTCTGGGACTGGATGGCGTTCGGTGTGCGCTGGCTGCACGTCATAACCGCCATCGCCTGGATCGGATCATCATTCTACTTTATTGCGCTGGACCTCGGTCTTAACCGCGACATCAACGGCCCGGCGGATGGTGAGGAGTGGCAAGTACACGGGGGCGGTTTCTACCATATCCAGAAATACCTAGTCGCTCCTGACAAGATGCCAGAGCACCTCACCTGGTTCAAATGGGAAAGCTACGCAACATGGCTAAGCGGCGCGGCCCTTTTGATGATCGTCTATTGGTTAGGTGGAGAGCTTTATTTGATAGACGCGCAAAAAGCTGATCTGGCCCTGTGGCAAGGCATTTTTATTTCCGCAGCCTCTCTAACAGTGGGTTGGCTGGTCTATGACAACTTGTGCAAATCCGGCTTGGGCGAACGGCCGACCCTGCTGATGCTGCTGCTTTTCGCGCTGCTGGTGGCTATGGGTTGGGGTTATAACCAGATTTTTACCGGTCGGGCGATGATGCTGCATCTGGGTGCATTTACGGCGACGATCATGACCGCAAATGTATTCTTTATCATCATGCCGAACCAACGGATTGTAGTAGACGATCTAAAAAACGGTCGCACACCCGATCCGAAATACGGCAAGATCGCAAAACTGCGCTCAACTCACAACAACTACCTGACCCTGCCGGTCGTATTCCTGATGCTTTCGAACCATTATCCGTTGGCATTCGCGACTGAATACAATTGGATTATTGCCGCATTGGTGTTCTTGATGGGTGTTACAATCCGGCATTACTTCAATACGCGTCATGCCCGATCCGGCAATCCAACATGGACCTGGCTTGTAACCGCACTGCTGTTCATTGCTATTATGTGGCTGTCGACCGCCCCGATGTATGAACCATTGGAAGAGGCCGAGGCCACTCCGCTCACACCTTTTGAACAGCGCTTCGCTGCTGCGGACGGATTTGATGAGGTACACGACGTTGTTTTGGGTCGATGTTCGATGTGTCACGCGCGAGAACCGGTTTGGGAAGGCATTCTTTGGGCTCCGAAGGGTGTTTTGCTTGAAACGAAGGCTGACATCGCCCGCAATGCACAGCAAATTTACCTGCAAGCGGGTGTTACTCACGCGATGCCGCCGGCCAACGTAACCTACATGGAAGAAGAAGACCGCGAAGCCATTGTTCGCTGGGTTCGCAATGCTGGGTTGTAATCCCGAAACAATCTGATCACAGGGTAGACCAAAACGGCTGCCTAAAGAACATAAATCCTTTCCCTATTGGCATTCAGATGCTCTAAGTTGAATTTAACGAGCCGCAAAACCTGAGTTCCTGCGGCGATAACGATTTCGAGTTGGGGCAGTCAGGGCCAGATGATTACAGGGAGCAGTCCGCGGCGCGTTCTGAAAAACTGGCTTGTTGCCACATTGGCGGCTGTTGCACCTAATGTTGTGTCAGCGCTGGAAATCAGCCTGACGGCAACTGGTGCCCCCGAAACGCTGGTAACAAGGCTGGAAGAAACGTCTTCAGTTTTCACTGCTGAATCACGCGGGCTGGACACCTCGCTCGAGATTCTCTCGGCCGCCTTGTCCGATTATCGCACGATTGTTCAAATCATGTATGACGAGGGTTATTTCGCCCCTGTTGTCAGCATCAAGTTAGACGGTCAGGAAGCCGCCGAGATAAACTCGTTAGAGGCACCAGCGCAGTTCAATCGGGCCACGATTACTGTTACGCCCGGCCCTCTTTATACCTTTGGTACAGCTATTGTTGAGCCGGTTACGCCCGGAACCGAGTTACCCGCAGAATACGCAACCGGCAAGACAGCAACCACTGGCGCAATTCAGCAGGCTGCATCCGCTGGAGTGCAGGCATGGCGGGACGTTGGCCACGCAAAAGCCGAAGTTGCAAGCGAAAGAGTCATTGCCCGGCACGCTCAGGCCCGTTTGGATTCTGATATTGGTCTCTCGCCGGGGCCAAGACTGACATTTGGGAAAATGTACATAAAGGGCGACACCAAAGTCCGGCGCAGATCAATTGAAAAGATTGCCGGCTTTCCGACCGGTGAAGTGTATTCCCCAGCAGAAATTCAGAAAGTGGGCACAAGGCTGCGGCGCACTGGTACGTTCAGTGTTGTTTCGATCAAAGAGCGCGAGGAGCCAAATCCGGATGGCACTTTGGATTTTGACGCCGAGTTCGAGGACCTCCCGCCTCGCCGGATAACTTTTGGGGCCGAGCTCGCTTCGCGCGACGGCTTGGATCTGACGGCCACATGGACCCATCGGAATGTTTTTCGAAGGGCCGAACGGTTGAGGTTTGAATTCGCTATTCGCAATATCGGCGGGGCTGAAGATTTGGACGGCCGCATCGGGCTACGCCTGGATCAACCCGACCGGTTAGGACCGGACGACAACACTTTTTGGAACGCCCTTCTGGAACGACGTAATACAGAAAATTACAATGTTACTATCGCGGCGCTTGCCTACGGTGCGAGACGCACATTTTCAGATCGCCTGTATGCTGAGGCTTCGGCTGGGTTTCAATGGTCGGATGCTGACGACGCCTACGGTGACGGGCGCAAATTCAGATATTTCATCATTCCATTCCGGTCGGAGTGGGACGAACGCGACAGCAAAGTCAGCGCGACACGCGGGTTCTATCTGGATTCGCGGGTTATGCCTTTTGCCGGATTGTCAGGCACCGAGTCAGGGCTTCAGATGACTTTTGATGGGCGCGCTTACACTAGTTTTGGAACAGGTGGCAATTTGGTACTGGCAGGCCGCGTGCAAATAGGATCGGTGATTGGGCCTTCAGCCGATGGTGTCACCCCAGATTTCCTGTTCTTTTCAGGTGGCGCCGGAACTGTTCGCGGCCAACCTTATGAAAGCCTGGGCATCCCCATCGGGGACGAGGTGGCTGGTGGAAAGTCATTCCTTGGCTTTTCCGGTGAGGTTCGCGGAAAAATCACCGACGCGATTTCATTGGTCGGTTTTTACGACTACGGTGCGGTTGATACATCTTCGTTCGTGGGTACAGACGCCGAGTTTCACTCTGGAGCGGGTCTCGGGGTCCGTTATGATCTGGGTGGTTTTGGCCCACTTCGTGTGGATCTAGCCGTTCCAGTTCAGGGCGACACCGGCGACGGCCTGCAATTCTACATTGGGATCGGACAAGCGTTTTGATGCGCCGCGTTGGATATCCCCTGCTGCTTTGCATGGTCGCTGTTACGGCACCGATCCCGTCGATGGCACAGGATGAAGACGGCGGCAGCATGATCGAACGCTTTTTGCAGGATACTTTGTCCGGCGAAGATCAGAACGTTCGGGTTATCGGGCTTGAAGGCGCGCTGAGTTCGCGCGCTAGAATTCAGGAAATCACCGTTGCCGACGATGAAGGTGTTTGGCTGACCATCAAGAATGCGGTATTGGACTGGAACCGGCTGGCATTGATCCGAGGCCGCTTTTCTGTCAACGCACTTACGGCGCAGGAAATCGATATTGCCCGAGCGCCTGGAACCACAACGAAAGAAAAACCGCCTCCATCCGCTGAGACTGAACCGTTTCAACTGCCGGAGTTGCCCGTCTCCATTGAAATCGGCGAGCTGCGCATCGACCAGCTTTCGTTAGGTCAACCGCTCATTGGAGTTGCGGCAGATCTGGCAGTCAACGGCGATCTGTCCCTTTCGGACGGGGCACTGGACACCACTTTGGATATTGATCGACTTGACCGGGCCGGAGACACTGTGGACTTGGTCGCTGGATTTGAGAACTCCACCCGCCAGATCGATCTAGACCTGACAGTTGCAGAAGCTTCTGGCGGTTTGATTTCGACTGCGTTGGGAATTCCGGGGAGCCCACCGTTGGGGCTTACCGCCAAAGGTTCCGGCCCCCTAACCGATTTCACCGCAGACATCGGATTGAGCAGCGACAGTGTTGAACGCCTGGGAGGTCAAGTGCGGTTGCGATCGGCCACTTCGGAGAGCGACGACGATGCTGACGGCATTGCGTTTACTGCCGATCTGGGAGGAGATCTCACACCGTTTCTCGCCGAGGAGATGGATACGTTCTTCGGAACAGACACAAAACTGTATGTAGATGGGAGAACCCATTCTGACGGCGCGTTGGACATTTCCGACATCGAAATTACCTCACAGGCGCTAAAGCTCGAAGGGCAGTTCAGTCTTGCGTCAGGCGGTGCCTTGCAGATGGTTGCTGTACAAGGGCGAATTACCCCACCAGACGGGGATCGCGTAGTGCTCCCAATCAGTGGCGGCGAAACTTCAGTCGGTGCGGCACACTTGTCGGCGTTGTACGATGTTAAAAACGGTAATCTCTGGGATTTGAGCCTAACGGCGGATGACGTGCTGGCGGCCCAATTGGATTTGCAACGAGCGCAAATTGCTGGTCAGGGAACCCTGACCCAAGACGGCGGCCTGACTGCCGACGGGGATATTCAGGTTGCGCTAGACGGGATCGATATGTCTGATCCCGCACTTAACGCGGCGGTTGGAAATCGAATTACGCTTGACGGGCAATTCGATTACGGCAGCGACCAGACCGTCAAATTATCCGGCTTTGAACTTTTGGGCCGCGATTATTCTTTGGAAACTGATGCAATTGTCAGCGGATTGTCGACGGGTTTGAAAGTTGAAGGAGCTGCCACTGTACTTGCTGATGACCTTTCGCGGTTTTCGCAGATAGCCAAACTGGACCTCGGCGGAATGGCCTCTATCAGTGTTGAAGGATCTGGTTCGCCTCTGGAGCGCAGTTTTGATGGCAAAGTCACTGTGGGAGGTCGAAACCTTTCCACAGGTCGGGACGATATCGATCCGGTAATTACTGGCGAAACTGACATTTTTCTGGATGCCAAGAGAGCTTCGGACGGAATAACAATTCGCAGTTTCACAATCTCTTCCGAGACTTTGGATGCGAAGGCTGACGGCGTTGTTACGACAACCGCTGGAAACCTTACAATTGATGGCAGTGCCGACGTCAATGCGGACGACTTGTCAATATTCTCGGGTCTTGCCAAACGCAATCTAAGCGGATCCATGCAGGTTAAGATGGAGGGTAAAGGAACGGTACAGACGCTTGAGTTCGACGGTACCGCAAATATCGTTTCGAATGACATCCTAACCGGGATGACCGAAATCGATCCTTTACTGACCGGCAGAACAACAATCGAACTGGACGGCGCGCGCACCCAAGACCAAGTCGTTATCCGTAATGCAACGGTCAAAGGGAATGCGTTGAACGCACAAGTCGCAGCCACGATCGATGACTTAACCAATAATATATCTGCCGATGGCCAGGCCCAGTTAGACATCCCCAACCTGTCTTTGTTTTCAGGACTTGCCAAACGAGACTTAGGCGGATCTGTGCAGCTTCAGGTGGACGGCAAAGGAACGGTTAAGACACTTGAATTTGACGGCACTGCGAATGCTGTTTCGAATGACATCCGAACCGGCTTGGCCGAAATCGATCCTTTGCTGACCGGCAGGACTACAATCGAACTAGACGGCGCGCGCACCAAAGACCAAGTCGTTATCCGCAACGCGACGGTCAATGGAAGCGCGCTGACGGCGCAGGTCGCAGCAACGATTGACGACCCAACGAACGATATCTCGGCTGACGGCAAGGCCCAAGTGGACATCCCTGATCTATCTGTGTTCTCGGGCCTAGCCAAACGCGATTTGAGCGGTTCGGTCCGTGCGGACGTTCAGGGGCGAGCAGCCCAATCTGACAGAACATTCGACGTTCAAGGCACGGTGACGGCCGATGACATCAAGACAGGTATCGACAATGTGGACGCGCTTATTCAAGGGCGAACAACCTTGAATGTAGATGCCGTGAACGACGATCAAGGTCTAGATATCCGTACATTTAAATTGAACGGTACTGCACTGACCGCAACTGCCTCAGGCAAGCTTGATCGAACCGCAGGGGGATTGGATTTTTCGGCAGCTTTGGATGACATCGGGCGCGTTTCGCCAATTGTTTCTGGGCAGCTAAAACTGGACGGCAACGTCGCCCCGACCAGTTCAGGATTAGAGGGCAGCCTGCGTCTGCAAGGCCCAGAAAGCTCATATGCCGATCTGCAAGGGACTGTAACAACAGACGGTGCTGCGGATTTAGATTTTGAGGCGCAACTGAACAGAATCGAACGATTTGCGCCCGAGTTTCCGGGTACTATTTCCGCCACGGGCAATGCGCGTCGCGACTCGGGCGTTTGGACTATTGACGCCAAGGCCGACGGCCCCGCCCAGATCAACAGCACCGTTGCTGGAACCTTTGATGAAGCCAGCGGCGAAGCGGACCTGACCATGCAAGGTGGCGTTAATATCGGGATCGCAAACCGTTTTATCGAACCCAACACCATCGAAGGGACCGCCAGCTTTGATCTCACGCTCAAAGGTCCCCCCGCTTTGGATGCGCTGAGTGGAACCGTAGCCACCTCGGGAACAGCGATGGCATTACCCGGTGTCGGACAAACAATTACTGGGATAGGAGGTTCAATCACTCTTGATCAAAGCCGCGCTACTATCGCGATGCAAGGTGGCGTTCGTGCCGGAGGAGGGTTTACAGTCAATGGCCCAGTCAACCTGACACCTCCGTTCAATGCACAGATCACAACCGCAATCAACGAACTGGTTTTGACTGACAAGCTTCTTTACGAAACCACCCTCAACGGTCAGATTGTTATGAACGGCGCGTTGGCGGGTAACAGCTCGATAGCCGGCCAAATCAATTTCGGTGAGACGAACATTAACCTTGCAGCCGCAGCAGGAGCCGTTGGAGCAGCTCCAATACCAGACATTGAACACGTAAACGAAAGCAATGCCAGCTTTGTTACCCGAGAAAGAGCGCAGTTGGTGGTCACCGAAAAAGCCAGCAAAAGCACGTCGCGCATTTCACTGGACATCGGGTTACTAGCGCCCAAGGCAGTGTTCGTACGGGGCCGTGGCGTGAACGCGGAACTGGGTGGGCGCATTCAAATCGGCGGTACGACCGCTTCGGTGGTACCATCTGGTCAGATCGAGTTGATCCGCGGAAATATTGACATTCTTGGCCGTCGTTTAGCTTTGACCAAAGGATTGGTCACGCTGCAAGGCGACCTGACTCCATATATCGAGTTTGAATCCTCAACCAGCACATCTGACGGAACAGCCACAATCGAAATCGCCGGGCCGCTGGATTCTCCACAGGTTGACGTGTTTTCCGACCCAGAGCGCCCGACGGAAGAGGCGCTGGCAATGCTTCTGTTCGGAAACCGGTTTTCCGAGCTTTCACCGTTTGTCATTGCCCAGATGGCTGCTTCACTCGCACAACTTAGCGGTGCTGGCGGTGATGCGACCAAGGGTGTGCGCGATGCCACCGGCGTGGATACGGTTGATGTTGGGACAACAGAAGAAGGCGCAGGGCGACTGGGTGCAGGCGCTTACCTAAGCGATAACCTGTACACCGATTTCACGGTAAACACCGAAGGGGATACCGAGGTGAATCTCAACTTGGACGTCACTGATAGTTTCACAGTGCGCGGTACCGTAGATGGTCGCGGCGAGACCGGGCTTGGCGTCTTTTTTGAACGCGACTATTGAACTGCGCGCTAGCTAGAACTGAAAAGGGCCGGTTCTGTGACCGGCCCTATCGTTAGCGCTCAGACCAACTTAGAAGTTGAAACGTGCACCAAAGTCAGCAAGGATTCGGCCGTCTTCATCACCACGCTCTGAATGCGCGACACCGCCCCGCAGCGAGGCGCCGCTTCCCAGATCATAGATGAAGCCAACACCGTACTGCTGTTCGTCATCGTCAGCCGAGCCGTCACCGTACGCTGCGGTGATAGTGGTTGCAGCGCCGATGTTGTAAGCCAGCGAGAAACCGTAAGCGGTGCCATCCCGGTCGTCATCTGCAACATCATCGTCAGCCAGGAACAGAGTGCCTGACAGGTCGCCAAATTCGGCTCCCAAAGTCAGAACTGCCAAGCTTTCGTCCTCAGCACCAGCTGTGTCCCCTGCCTCGGTTTCACCATAGGCCAGAGCAGCGGTGACGTTGTTGAAGGTGTAGGTCGCGCTGACATCCCAGCGGTCTGCACCGTTGTCCGGATCGGTGTCGTAAGACGCACCAAAGGCCAAATCTCCTACTGCGTACTGAAAGAATGCAGCGTTTGAGCCTGCTTCAGTCGAGTCAAAAGCGAGGATCTCATAATCAACGCCTGCATTCTGCGAAATGAATGCTTCAAGACCAGGTTCGTTACCGGCATAATCTGCCAGGTTGTCAATTGCGCCTGATACGTTGCCAGCGTCAACACGCAGACCACCGTAGATTACCGAGAAACGCGCGCCGCTAAGCTTAGCCTTTTCGGCCTCACCGTTTGTTTGGTTTTCATTAGCCTCCAGTCGAACGCGCGCCGAGAATTTTACACCAGCGTCGGTTTCGGCGTTGGCGTCAATGTTCAGGCGAAACCGCGAAACCAGAATGGTATCGTCAATATTATCATTGGTAGTCGAGCGGTCTTCCGCGTAACCGATACCAAAGCGGGCATAACCGCTGAGTTTAACTTCTGCTGCCGCAACGCTTGCTGTCGCAATCAGTGCTGTTGTTGCGAGGAGAACATTTTTCATGTCTTTAGTCCGTAAGTGTGTGAATGAGTGAGCCACTAATTCGGCTCACGCTCTCTTCGACCAATTTTGTTTTACCTACAAGGCAACCGCCTCAATCGTTTGTAATTGAAAATTTGGACGTCACGAAGAATAGGCGCTGGCAACGTGTTTCAAGCGCTTCGTTTTTCAATTCTACGACCGATAGTTTAATTGAATGTGTTTTTGAAAGTTCTCATTGACACTTATAATTAAGGCTATTTTTTGAATCAATGTAATCCAAATTGTGAATTCATGATGATTTTCTTAAGTAGATTCTTTAACTACTTTTGCGTGTATTTAAATTCGAAATTGCTGTCCAAAAGTCACACTTTTCGACCGTAATTCAATTTAATTTCCTCTGCCTATTGAAAGAATTTTTTTCGTACCCACAGCATACGAAATTTGTATTTTTATCGTTTATTTTCATGGTATTAAGTCATCTTCAGTCTCTCCTCATTTTTCGAAAAATTTGAATTATTCTTGGGAAAGAATCGAAAAAAGGCGATTCAAATTGAATCGCCTTCAGATTGATTCGAAAGTGGATTCGCGTCACTCAGCTGCGATAGCTTCCCCGGCTTTCTCTACCCGGATCGCAGAGAACTTGAACTCGGGTATTTTCGCATATGGATCGGTTGCCGAATTTGTCAGGATGTTCGCTGCCGCTTCTACATATGCAAACGGGATAAACACCATATTTTCGGCAATCGCTCGGTCTGCTCGCACCATGATTTCGATGGAACCGCGACGTGTGGTAAGGCGGATCATTTCACCGGGCTCGATCTCCATCAGCTTGAGCGTACGCGGGTTCATTGAGCAGTTGGCTTCGGGCTCTACAGCGTCCAAAACCTTGGCGCGACGGGTCATCGACCCAGTATGCCAATGCTCCAATTGACGACCGGTGGTTGCGATCATCGGATATTCGTCATCCGGTGCTTCATCGGGTGGGATAACACTGGCTGGGGTGAATTTCGCCCTGCCGTCAGCGCGCGGGAAACCATCGCCGAAAACAATTGACTGCCCCGGATCGGTTTCACTCAGTGACGGGTACGTAATCGTCTCGGTCTCCAAACGTTCCCAAGTTATGTTGTCGAGTGACCCCATCGTCAGCTTCATCTCGGCAAAGACCTGAGACACGTCTGAGTAATCCCACTTCAACCCAATCCGTTGGGCCAGTTCGACTGTGATCTTCCAATCCTCGCGCGCCTCACCCGGAGGAGTGACAGCGGGGCGCACCCGCTGCACCTGGCGGTTTGTGTTCGAAACGGTGCCGTTTTTCTCATAAAGCGCCGAGGCAGGTAGAATGATATCGGCATAGTTCGCCGTTTCGGTCAGGAAGATGTCCTGCACAATCATCAAGTCCAGCTTGGCCAACGCTTCGCGGGCATGATTCACATCCGGATCGGACATTGCCGGATTTTCACCCAGAATATACATGCCTTTGATATTCCGCGCGTAAATCTGGTCGATGATTTCCGTGACAGTCAAACCCTTTTCGTTCGAGAAGTCATCGGAGCCCCAGACTTTGGTAAACTGAGCCCGGATATTGTCGTCTGTTACGGTTTTGTAATCTGGCAGAAACATCGGGATAAGCCCCGCATCCGACGCCCCCTGAACGTTGTTCTGACCGCGTAGCGGGTGCAACCCAGCGCCAGGCTTGCCCACATTACCGGTCATAAGTGCAAGGCTGATCAGGCAGCGCGAGTTGTCTGTGCCATGTATGTGCTGGCTGACTCCCATCCCCCAGAAAATTAGCCCCGCCTTGGCCTGAGCAAAAGTGCGGGCAACACGGCGCAGTTGATCGGGTTCGATACCACAGATCTGCGACATGGCCTCTGGCGTAAACTGGCGCAGATGTTCTTTTTCTGCCTCCCAGTTCTCGGTCCAACGATGGATGTATTGGCTGTCGTACAACTCCTCCTCAACGATCACGTTCATGATAGCGTTGAGCATCGAAACGTCTGCACCCGGACGGAATTGCAGCATTTCTGTCGCGAATTTACGCATACCAACTCCGCGTGGGTCCATCACAATCAGTTTGCCGCCGCGTTTGGCAAACTGTTTGAAATAGGTGGCGGCGACCGGGTGGTTCTCGATGGGATTGGCCCCGATGATTATCGCCACATCTGCGTTTTCGATTTCGTTAAAGGTCGCTGTTACTGCGCCCGAACCCACGTTTTCAATTAATGCCGCGACCGAAGAGGCGTGACACAAGCGGGTACAATGGTCCACGTTGTTGTGGCCGAAACCCTGGCGGATCAACTTTTGAAACAAATAGGCTTCTTCGTTGGTGCATTTGGCGGAGCCAAAGCCCGCAACGCTGCGCGGATCTTCGTCACGCAGGGCCATCAGCTTGCTAGCAGCCAAATCCATCGCTTCTTCCCAGGTCGCTTCGCGGAAATGGGTCGACAGATCACCCGGATCAACGTTTAGCCCCTTGGCCGGCGCGTCTTCGCGCCGGATTAGTGGCTTGGTCAGACGATGTGGGTGATGGATATAATCAAAACCAAAGCGACCTTTGACGCACAGGCGGCCTTCGTTAGCAGGCCCATTAATGCCCTCAACATATTTTACCTTGCCGTCTTTGACCTTCAATGAGACCTTGCATCCCACGCCGCAAAACGGGCAGACGCTTTCTGTTTCACTGTCATAGTCTTTGCTATCGCCCTCTTGTTTCTCATCCAGCACAGTTGCAGGCATCAGCGCGCCAGTCGGACAGGCTTGCACACATTCACCGCACGCCACGCAGGTCGAGTCGCCCATTGGGTCATTCTGGTCGAACACCACCTGCGAAGTATGACCGCGGCCAGCCATGCCGATCACATCGTTCACTTGCACTTCCCGGCACGCACGAACACAAAGGTTACAGTTGATGCAGGCGTCAAGATTTACGCGCATTGCCACATGACTGTCATCCAACAGCGGGATTATCTCTGGTTCTTTCGCCGGGAACCGGCTTTCGCTGACATCCGTCAATTCGGCCATGTCCCAAAAGTGGCTGGATTTGTCGTGGGTGACCTCTGGCTGGTCAGAGACCAAAAGTTCCATCACCATCGCACGGGATTTTTCGGCGCGATCAGTGTCGGTTTTGACCACCATACCTTCTGCCGCAGGACGAACACATGAGGCGACCAGTGTGCGCTCTCCCTCCACTTCCACCATGCAGGCGCGGCAATTTCCGTCTGGGCGATAGCCCGGTTGTGGTTTGTGGCACAGATGTGGAATGACAAGGCCGCGACCGTTGGCCGCTTCCCAGATTGTCGTGCCCTCGGGCACAGTGACGTCGTCTCCATTCAGGTTGAAGGTGACAGTTTTGGTTGGGCTTGCGTCAAGCATCTCAGTCTCCCTCAGATTTCGTCAGCGAAATGTTTTATGACCAAACGGATCGGGTTCGGCGCCGCCTGCCCCAGACCGCAGATTGACGCATCGCCCATGACCTGACAAAGGTCCTCAAGCAGATCAGTGTCCCAAGTTTCTGCCTGCATCAGTTTCACAGCCTTTTCACATCCCGCGCGGCACGGAGTGCACTGGCCACAGCTTTCATCCTCGAAAAAGCGAAGCATGTTCAAAGCTGCATCGCGGGCGGCATCTTGATTAGAAAGAACTACAACAGCAGCGGACCCGATAAAGGTACCGAGTGGCTGCAGGGTGTCAAAGTCAAGCGGGACGTCGTCTATGCTTGAGGGGAGAAGACCTGACGACGGCCCGCCCGGTTGATACGCCTTGAAAACATGACCCTCGGCCATGCCGCCGGCGGCATCAATCACATCAAGAATGGTCGATCCTGCGGGCAACAGGTACACGCCCGGTTTTGCCACGCGGCCTGAAACCGAATAGCTGCGCAGGCCCTTACGACCATTCTTTTCAACTGAGTTTAGAATCTGCGGCCCCTCGCGGCAGATCTTTGACACCCAATAGAGTGTCTCGACATTGTGCACCAAGGTCGGGCGGTTAAAGACTCCGACCTGAGCAACAAACGGAGGGCGGTGTCGAGGCATTCCGCGCTTTCCCTCGATTGATTCGATCATTGCGGATTCTTCACCGCAGATATAGGCACCTGCGCCTCGGCGAAGGTCAATGTAACCCTTGGCTACGACCCCGGCCTCTTCCAGTGCAGCAATTTCCCGGCGTAGGATTTCGAGCACCGCCGGATATTCGTCGCGCATATAAATAAAGCAGGTCTCGGCTTCCACCGCCCAAGCAGCGATCAACATGCCTTCGAGGAAGACGTGCGGTGTACGCTCCAAATAGTAGCGGTCCTTAAACGTACCGGGTTCGCCCTCATCACCATTCACGGCCAGATAGCGCGGGCCTTCGTTCATTCGAACAAAGCCCCACTTTTTACCCGACGGGAAGCCTGCACCGCCCAATCCGCGCAGCCCCGAGGAAAGGATGTCTTCTTGAACTTTCTCCCAGTCACCACCCTCGCGCAGCTCTTCTAGCTTGGTGTAGCCGCCATTATCGGCATATGAGGCGTAAGTTTCGTATTCGGGAAGATGAGCATGAGTATCATCGGCTGCGATCGCCGCCAGAACTTTTTCAGGGGTCGCGTGATCGATGTGATTGTGACCTATTTCCAGTACCGGGGCGGTGTCACAACGACCCATGCAGGGCGCACGCACCACACGAACCTGAGCCGGATCCAGCCCGTCTTCCAATGCTTGCTGCAACTGTTGTGCTCCAGCCAATTCACAGGATAAGGAATCACAAACTCGAATCGTGAGGGCTGGTGGAGGTGTTTCATCCTCTCTGATTACGTCGAAGTGGGCGTAAAAGGTGGCCGTCTCATATATCTCGGCCTGACCAATCCGCATCTCAACTGCCAAAGCTGCGATGTGGTCGGCACTAATGTGACCGTGTTTATCTTGAATTAGATGCAGAAACTCGATCAGCAAGTCGCGCCGACGCGGGCGATCGCCCAGCAAGCCAGCAATATCGGCCTGGGCCTCATCTGTGAATTGGCGGCCTTTGGGCGTATGCCGCCCTTTGCCTTTACCTGACTTCCAGACGCCCTTTGGTGCGCCTGATGGCTTGGTGTCTAATGGTGCCATGGTACCCTCCGATTGAGGTGTCGTGTCTCATCAGAATAACATATCGTCAAATCGCTAATTGCAATCGCACGATAACGACAGGTTATCACCGAAAAGACGTCACGACCGCCCGCAATGCCTCGACAGTCGGAAGCTCTGGATCCCGCGTCAGGGTCGCCAGACAAATCGGCTTACTAACAACGGGATCTACAAGTGGCAGCACACGGGTACCCTCGAGCTCGCCCAGCGCACGTACCAAAATCCGAGGAACAACTGTGGCGGCCAAACCTTCGCGTGCCATGACCATAGACGCAGTGAAGCCGCTAGTCTCGGCGACAATATCCGGATGCAACCCCTGCTCAGTAAAAATACGGTCCAGAATACGACGATTTTGCATTTGAGGTTCGAGCAGACTTATGGGGAACTCCGACACACGCGCCCAAGATATAGGTCCGGTTTCGTCAGTCATATGTTCTGGGACCAACAGTACATACGTCTCTTCATACAGGGGTTCGACCCGGCGAAGATCGGTACCGATACTGTCACCGTAAGTTACCCCTGCGTCCAGGCTACCCTCGTCCAGGCGATGCTGAATAGCGGTGGCCGACATCGTTTCGATACGTGTGATAATTCGTGGATGCGCCTGCCTGAGACGCTTTGTAAGGCGACCGGTAAAGGCTATCGCAGTGGGAATCACACCCAAAATCAGGGTTCCGGTGATTTCCCCCCTTGTCGCCAAAACCTGTTGTTCCAATGCCTTGGTGTCGTCAAGGATGCGCCGCGCGCGCTGCACGATCATCTCACCTTCTTCGGTCAGACCCTGAAACCGGTTTGCGCGCCTTACAATCGAAACGCCAAGCCGGTCTTCTAGGTTACGAATACGCATGGAAAACGCAGGTTGAGAAATCCCGCATTCTTCGGCGGCTTTGGCAAAATGGCGATGCCGCGCCAAGGCGCTGAGCAACTGAAGGTCACGGATTTCGATCACTTTAAGCCTCGGTGCTGCAGATGCGACAGGATAACTCGCTCATCCCGCAGGAAAAGACCCAAAGTCGTCACGTATTGAACAGAAAGTGCATCACATCGCCATCTTTGACGATGTATCCTTTGCCTTCGGCCCGCATCTTGCCCGCTTCCTTGGCGCCTTGCTCGCCATTTGCCGCAATGTAATCGCTATAAGAAATGGTTTCAGCGCGAATAAAACCCTTTTCAAAGTCGCCGTGGATAACTCCTGCCGCCTGCGGTGCAGCGGTACCGGTTCGGATTGTCCAGGCCCGGGCCTCCTTGGGACCCACAGTGAAATAGGTTTCCAGTTTCAGCAGATCATATCCAGCGCGGATCAATCGGTCGAGGCCTGGCTCCTCAAGCCCCATTTCCTCTAGGAACATCTGAGCTTCGTCAGGTTCCAGAAGACTGATTTCTTCTTCGATCTTGGCGCTGATGATGACGTGGGCGTTGCCCTGTGCCGCGGCCATTTCGGCCACGCGAGCCGAGTATTCGTTGCCTTCGGCAGCTTCTTCCTCGGATACGTTACAAACGTATAGAACCGGTTTTGTCGTCAAAAGCTGTAGTGTTTTCCAAGCTTTGGCATCCTCCTCAGACACTTCGACTAATCGAGCCTGTTTACCGCTTTCCAATATCTCTTGCGCAGCAGCAAGAAGGCGATCTTGTTGCTTAGCTTCTTTGTCGTTGCCTTTAAGCTTACGCACCAGATTGGCCCGACGTTTCTCAATACTTTCAAGATCAGCCAGCATCAATTCTGTTTCGATCGTATCGGCATCGGCCACGGGGTCCACGCGTCCATCCACGTGGGTCACATCCCCGTCTTCGAAACATCGTAGAACGTGTGCAATGGCGTCTGTTTCTCGAATGTTGGCAAGAAACTGGTTTCCCAACCCCTCACCTTTGGATGCACCTTTAACCAGCCCCGCAATGTCGACGAATGTCATTCGGGTGGGAATAATCTGCTTCGAGCTGGCAATCGCCGCCAGTTTGTCCAGCCTGTCATCTGGCACCGCCACATCACCGACATTGGGTTCGATAGTACAGAACGGGAAATTCGCCGCTTGCGCAGCAGCGGTTTTTGTCAGCGCATTGAACAGGGTCGATTTGCCGACATTAGGCAAGCCTACTATTCCCATTTTAAAACCCATGACGGTCTCCTGATGCCATTCGAGCGAAGCTTCTATGCAGGTCGAGGGGAATGCGCAAGTTAATGGTCGCACGAGTTATCAGAGAACGACCTCGCAATCCTTTAATTCTACGATGTGTTTATTTGCTGCGTTGCTAGTAAACTAAATGAAGGACTAGGCAATCCCGTCGGAATTCCTGCCCGCGACGATTGAAGGTTCAAATCCCTCGTTAGCGTCCAACAATCTTAGTAAAGATTTTACTCGTAACTGCTTTTATGCTTATGCGCGTTCTAGTGTTGGCGACATAACCGGGATTGATTTTCAGGCAAAGTTTTTGCACATCAGATCGAAACCTTTACACAAGGACCGAAAATGACCCGTATCGACGCTAAATTTGCAGCTCTGAAAGATCAGGGGAAAAAGGCTTTCGTCGCCTATGTCATGGCCGGAGACCCGGACTATGACACCTCACTCGAGGTGATAAAAGGTCTACCCGGTGCGGGTGTTGATGTAATCGAATTGGGACTACCCTTTACCGATCCAATGGCAGACGGCCCTACTATTCAGGCCGCTGGGCAGCGGGCTTTGGATGGTGGCATGACCCTGCAACGTACGTTGGACCTGGCGGGGGCGTTTCGTGAAACCGACGATACCACTCCGATTGTTTTGATGGGATACTACAACCCGATCTACAACAGGGGCGTCGATAAATTTCTAATTGATGCCAAGGCGGCTGGGATCGACGGGCTGATCGTTGTCGACCTTCCACCAGAAGAAGACGAGGAACTGTGTTTGCCTGCGCAAACAGCTGGCCTGAATTTTATCCGCCTTGCGACGCCAACTACGGACGACGCCAGATTGCCGAGAGTTCTTCAGAACACGTCAGGCTTTGTTTACTATGTTTCGATCACTGGAATTACAGGCGCTGCAGAGGCTCAGGCCACTGACGTTGGCCCGGAAGTATCTCGTATCAAATCCGCCACCGACCTACCGGTTATTGTTGGTTTTGGCATTAATACCCCTGAAAAATCTCGGGCCATTGCATCGGTTGCTGATGGCGCAGTTGTGGGATCGGCGATAGTCAGCCAGATAGGCGCAGGCAAACCAGTGCACGATGTCTTAGACTTTGTGAAAACACTTGCGGACGGGGCTCATTCCACCTGATCCTTTAAAATACCAATTAACAGCCTTGAACGCCGCAATAGACAAACGTCCGTTGCGGCGTTTTCATATCGAACGTGGCAACGGACCGCATTTTGTATCGTTGCCCCAGGTTCGGAAAATTGGTAAGAAATCCTAACCAATCATGCGAAGGGCTGCGCCATGCCTACCATTACAAATATTGAAGACCTTAAGCGGATTTATGAACGCCGCGTGCCGCGTATGTTTTTCGACTATACAGAAAGCGGCAGCTGGACCGAGCAGACATTTCGCGAAAATACGTCGGATTTCGAGAAAATCCGCCTTCGTCAACGGGTTGCAGTGGATATGTCAGGACGCTCGACCGCATCCCAGATGATTGGAGAAGATGTTTCAATGCCTGTGGCACTGGCCCCCGTAGGATTGACCGGGATGCAACACGCCGACGGGGAAATCAAGGCGGCCAAAGCTGCCGAGGCGTTCGGCATACCTTTTACGTTGTCTACAATGTCGATTAACTCGATCGAAGACGTAGCCGAAGCGACCACCAAACCTTTTTGGTTCCAACTATATACGATGAAGGACGAAGATTATGTCAGCCGCCTGATCCAACGCGCGAAGGATGCCAAATGCTCGGCGCTGGTCATAACGTTGGACTTGCAGATTCTTGGGCAGCGTCACAAAGACATAAAGAACGGTTTGTCCGCGCCGCCAAAGCTAACGCCCAGGACAATTGCCAATCTCATGACGAAATGGGCCTGGGGCATCGAAATGTTAGGAGCCAAAAGGCGCGAGTTCGGCAATATCGTTGGTCACGTCGACACCATCACCGACACGTCTTCGCTGGGAACTTGGACAGCCGAGCAATTCGACCCCAGTCTCGACTGGAACAAAGTTGAAAAGTTGATGGAGCAATGGGGTGGCAAGGTAATACTCAAAGGAATTCTGGATGCCGACGATGCCAGAATGGCCGCAAAGTTAGGGGCCGATGCTATCGTGGTTTCCAACCACGGAGGGCGTCAGTTGGATGGCGCACTTAGCTCGATCCGGGTGTTGCCCGAAATAATGGAAGCAGTCGGCGGAGAAATAGAGGTGCATTTGGATAGCGGTATCCGCTCGGGTCAGGACGTGTTGAAAGCATTGGCGCTGGGCGCCACGGGCACCTTTATTGGTCGGGCCTTTATCTATGGGTTAGGTGCGATGGGTCAGCAGGGCGTGTCAACCGCGTTAGAGGTCATTCATAAAGAGCTGGACACAACAATGGCCCTGTGCGGTGAGCGGAATGTTAAAAACTTAGGACCGCACAATCTGCTGGTTCCCGAAGATTTTGGAGGCCGCTGGCAGGGCTGATCATGTCACAAGAGGATTGATCAAGGTACCAGAACTGCAGTTCAGCGCGGGAGAGTAGAATGCCATCCAAATATTCCATCGGTTGCGACTGCGGTAAGACACAATTGACTTTGTCGGGTGAACCAAGGGTGCGAGGACACTGTCATTGCAACGCCTGTCGGATACTTCTCAACACCCCTTACCACTCCGTCACAGCATGGAACCCCGAGCAGATCTCAGTCGATAAAGGCGAAGATTCAATCTCGGAATTCCAACATCCAACCCTGTCTATGAAAAAGATCTTTTGCCGGGATTGCGGTGAAGTTCTGTACAATACAAATGGTCTAGGTTGGAAAGTGGTGTCCCAGCACCTGATCGCCAAGCGCAACAGCGGAGTTCTTCCAGAGGAACTCAGTTCTATCAGCCACTTTCACTATGCTAACCGTGTAGTAGACGTGGACGACGAATTGCCCAAGCGGGAATAGTTTGCGCCCAATTCAATCAACAAATAGCAGAAACGATTGAAGACCCAAAAAGGTGCTTTTCAATTCGACAGATTCGGTCTATGGACGCGGCTTCACGCGGGTATACAGCCTTGGAGGATGCCCGCCCTAACATTGGAGATTTATCATGGCTGGTGAGATTCCTGATCTCGAAGCTCTGGAACGGACGGGGACAGGCAAGGGCGCCGCTCGTCAGGCACGCCGCGACGGCATGGTTCCGGGCATTGTTTTTGGTGGCGACAAAGATCCGCTGCCGATCCAAATTCCGTTCAATGAACTGCTCAAGCGTCTGAAAGCTGGCCGGTTCAAGTCGACACTGTGGAACCTGAAGGTGGAAGGCCACGAAGACGTACGTGTCATCTGCCGCGACGTGCAGCGCGACGTGGTCAAAGACCTTCCTACCCATTTGGATCTGATGCGTCTGCGCCGGACAACCAAAATCGCGTTGTTCATTCCCGTTGAATTCATCAATGAGGACGCGGCTCCCGGCATCAAGAAGGGTGGCGTTTTGACCGTTGTCCGCCCGGAAGTTGAACTGTTGTGCACCGCAGGTGAAATTCCCGAGAAGATTACAGTTGATCTGACCGGCATGGAGATCAACGATGTTGCGACCATTTCCTCAGTCGACCTGCCCGGTGGTACAAAACCCACAATCGACCGTGATTTTGTGATCGCGAACGTGTCGGCGCCAACAGGCTTGTCGACCAGCGAAGACGAGGAAGGCGAAGAAGAAGAAGTGGCCGCGGACGAAGTTGAAGTCGTTGGCCAGGAAGAAGCTGAAGAATAAACCGAACTAACGTTTTTCGGACTTTTTGACGGGGCTCCAACGGGGCCCCGTTTTCTTTTGGTGCACTTGGGCTGGAAAACGGATGCCGATCCGTGCCATCAACCGATTGCGCATGTCGCACAGCACGAGGACGAGGCCATGAAACTGTTTGTCGGGTTGGGAAACCCCGGATCAAAATACGCCCGAAACCGACACAACATCGGCTTTATGGCCGTGGACCGGATCGCTGCGGATCACGGATTCAGCCCATGGAAATCCAAGTTTAAGGCTGAGATTGCCGAAGGACGTTTGAGTGATGAGAGAGTGCTGCTGATTAAACCGCAGACCTTCATGAATCGCTCTGGTCAAGCCGTGGGTGAAACGATGCGGTTTTACAAACTTGACTCGACCGATGTGACAGTTTTTCACGACGAACTGGACCTCGCACCGGGTAAGGTTCGGGTGAAGGCAGGTGGCGGGCACGCGGGCCACAACGGATTGCGATCGATCCACGAACATATAAGTCCAGCCTATGATCGGGTGCGCTTGGGCATCGGCCATCCTGGTCGGAAAGAACTAGTCTCACCCTACGTCCTTAGCGATTTCGCCAAAGCGGATAGCGAATGGTTGGAGGAGGTGTTGCGTGGCGTCTCAGATGGGGCTGCTTATTTAGCCAAGGATGAAGGTGGCAAATTCATGAATGCAGTTGCCCTGCGCTCCGCTCCGCCACGTTCATCCAAAAAAACGGAGCCCGCCGCTTCCGAAAGGGCCCCTGCCAAAAGCCCTGAACCTGCGACCGACGATCGTTCACCCATGCAAAAATTATTGGATAAATTCCGGTAAATGAACAGAATTGATCGATTCCGGAATACGAAACACATCAAATCTTGTTCCTATTTTGAGCGACAGAAAGGAAACACATGAGAATTGCGCTTAGATGGTTGTTGCGTATCGTGTTGACGCTGGCCTTGGCCGCACTGATTGTAGGCCTTTGGAAACGCGAAGAAATCCAACGACTTTTGGCCGTGAACTCTCTGTTTTCCGAAGAGAAAATTGTTCATAATTTTTCGCACATGAACGAAGCATTTCTTACTGTGAACCTACCAAGAGGGACCGGCCCGACGCATGAGCTGCCTTACGGACCCAGTTTCGAATTACCAGAAGGAACTGATTATTGGGTCGAGGATCGTGCGGTTACCTCTTTAGTCGTGATGCAGAACGGGCAGATCCGTTTTGAAGAATATTACCTTGAAACCGGCCCGGATGACCGCCGGATATCTTGGTCGGTCGCCAAAAGTTATTTATCCGCTTTGCTCGGTATCCTCTTGGCCGAAGGCTCGATCGACTCTCTGGATGATTTGGTCGTTAAGTATTCGCCCAAACTTAAGGGAACGGCCTACGATGGCGCCACGATCCGCAATGTCCTGAACATGGCCAGCGGCGTCACATTCGACGAAGATTATTTGGACTATAACTCAGACATCAACCGGATGGGACGCGTGGTGGCGTTGGGCCAAGAGTTGGACGACTTTGCAGCATCTTTGCAGGACAGTTTTATCGCACCGGGAGAGACCTGGCAGTACGTGTCAATTGATACACACGTGATCGGCATGGTCGTTCGAGGGGCATCCGGACGCAGCGTGACGGAGTTGCTTACGGAACGAATAATCGAGCCACTAGGCCTGGAATATGACGGGTACTACATTACAGACGGAGCGGGCGTTGCCTTTGTTCTGGGTGGCCTCAACTTTACCACGCGCGATTTTGCCCGCTTTGGCCAGATGATCCTGCAAAACGGATTTTGGAATGGGAAACAACTGGTTCCGGAAAATTGGATTGCCGAGTCAACTTGGCCCAGCGCACCGACTGAGCCCGGGAAAATAGGATATGGATATCAGTGGTGGATCCCCAAAAACGCCCATGAAGGTGAATTTTTAGCGCGGGGTATCTACGGTCAGTACATCTATTTCGACCAACCTCGCGGAGTGCTGATCGTCACGACAGGGGCGGATCGCAAGTTCCGCGATCCGGGTATCAACGACCAGAACATAGAAATGTTCCGCAAGATTGCGCAAACACTGTAAGATACCCTTATGCAGAAACAGGATAGCATTAATGTTTTGGGCAATGTTCTGGCTCCATGTTCACGCGATCCATTAACCGGTTTCTTTCGCGACGGTGCCTGCAACACTTGCCCCGAGGATCAGGGAAGCCACACAGTCTGCGCAGTGATGACGGCCGAGTTTTTGGCCTTTTCAAAATACGTCGGCAATGACTTGAGCACACCGAGGCCAGAGTTTGATTTTCCCGGCCTGAAACCTGGTGATAATTGGTGTCTGTGCGCTGGCCGCTTTCTGCAGGCCCATGACGAAGGCTGTGCGCCCAAAGTAAACTTGGAGGCCACGCATCAACGTGCGCTAGAAGTTGTCTCGTTGGATATCCTGACCTTGCATCGGGCCGAGAATTAAATTCCATCGGTACGCGGTGGTAACTGACGGGGCCCAACAAGTAAGGCTGAGTCGTCGAAGCCTGTTAGCCAGACTTCGAATTATTACCTCTGCCTTTTCTTTCAGATTTAATCCGCCGTGCGTCCCTCGGTATCTGACATGTCAAAGTTCAGATATTTCGCAACGGTTTGAACATCCTTGTCGCCCCGCCCGCACATGTTCATACAAATCAGGTGATCTTTGGGTAGATCGGGCGCAATTTTCATCACGTGGGCCAGTGCATGGCAGGGTTCAAGCGCGGGAATGATACCTTCCGTCGAGCAGCAAAGCTGGAATGCGTCCAGCGCCTCTTTGTCCGTAATTGAAACGTATTGCGCGCGCCCAACGTCATGTAGCCAGGAGTGCTCAGGGCCAATTCCCGGGTAATCCAAGCCGGCGGAAATCGAGTAACCCTCAAGAATTTGTCCATCCTCGTCCTGCAATAGGTATGTCCGGTTACCGTGCAGCACGCCGGGGCGCCCGCCTGTCAGCGAGGCGCAATGCTCCATCTTTTCGTTTACGCCTTTACCACCCGCTTCCACGCCGATGATTTCCACCGACTTGTCATCCAAGAACGGATAAAAAAGCCCCATTGCGTTCGACCCACCGCCGATGGCGGCGATGATTGTATCCGGCAGACGACCCTCGGCCTTTTGCATCTGTTCTTTGGCTTCCTTGCCAATTATTGACTGGAAATCTCGCACCATCGCCGGATAAGGATGTGGGCCTGCAACTGTTCCAATGCAATAAAAGGTGTCACGTACATTGGTCACCCAATCGCGGAGCGCGTCGTTCATAGCGTCCTTAAGCGTCCCTCGACCACTGGTTACTGGAATCACCTCGGCACCAAGCAGGCGCATACGGAATACGTTTGGAGCCTGTCGTTGGACATCATGCGCACCCATATAAACCACGCATTTCAGGCCGAATTTGGCACATACAGTTGCCGTTGCTACGCCGTGCTGCCCTGCCCCCGTTTCGGCAATGATCCGTGTCTTGCCCATGCGACGGGCTAGAATAATTTGGCCGAGCACATTGTTGATCTTATGCGCACCAGTGTGGTTCAGCTCGTCACGTTTCAGATAAATCTTGGCGCCACCTAAATGCTCGGTCAAACGTTCCGCGAAATACAGCGGAGACGGGCGACCAACGTAGTTGGCCCACAGATCATCCATCTCGGCCCAGAAGGAAGGATCATCCTTCGCCTTTTCGTATTCCTCTTCCAGCGACAGGATAAGCGGCATCAGCGTTTCACTGACGAAACGACCACCGAAAATGCCAAAGCGTCCCCGCTCATCCGGTCCGGACATGAAGGAATTGAATAAATCATTGGCCATGGATGTCTCCCTCGTCGTACCCGTCGTTAATAGGTGGTGGCGGCAAGATTTGCCATCGCAAAACGCATCAATTTGACGCCCCGCTATGCTCTTTCCACATCAGCAACGCCTGCTGCTGGGTGGGCACTGCGATGCAGGGAAAGTTGTGAAACCCGTGTGAGATTGCCAACCGTTCCGACACAGCAAGAACGCGACGGTGCGGACCGGATTGTGCGAAAGTCAACATCGCCTCAATATCATGCCAGACACTAAACGAAAAATAGAGACCGCCATGTGAAAAGACAGATGCGTGCAGGCACAGCGGATCGCCTTTCGCTTGATCTAAGGCCTGCCTCGCTCTCCAAAAAAATTCAGGCGCGTTATACCATTTTCTTAAGGTAAGCCCGCCAATCGCTGCCAGCATGTTGCATTCCAATTCAAACGAATGTCCTTAGGATACGCAACCATGTGTCTGTCAGATCACCTTGTTGCTGCAATAAAATCTTTAATTTTCCCGGAATCCTTGACGCCTGGCGCACGTTCCACTCCGGAAGAGACATCGACTTGCTGCGCCCCGGTCATTCGGATTGCTTCGGCAACATTGTCAGGCGTCAATCCCCCGGCCAGCATCCACGGAAGCTGCCAGTATTTCCGCCCAGCCAACAGACGCCAGTCAAATGACAATCCGTTGCCACCAGGAAGCTCAGAACTTCGCGGTGGTTTTGCGTCGATTAACAGTTGATCTGCCACCTCGGAATACCGGTCAATGGCAGCCAGATCTTCAGCTTCGGCTATCCCAATAGCTTTCATTACGGGCAGGCCAAAACTGTCTCGAACCTCAGAAACCCGCTGGGGCGTTTCCGTTCCGTGCAGTTGCCACATGTCCAGAGGCACCGAAGCGGCGATACGGTCTAGTTCTTCATCTGTCGCATTAACGGTAAGGGCGACTTTGGCGATGCCCGCTGGCACCAGATGGGCAAGTTCCGCAGCAGTAGAAAGTTCTAGATGCCGAGGGGATTTGGGGAAAAATACGAACCCAACATAGCGCGCGCCTGCCAACACCGCTGCATTCACGTGTTCAGGTGCAGTCAAACCGCAGATTTTTACGCGGATATCGCTTGCCATGAGACGCACTCAGCTTGCTTCATCAAGCAATGCCAGAACATCATCCTGACCTTCATTTTGCTTTTTCTTGAGCTTCTTGACCTCACGCTCCAACTTGCGCACTTCGCTTTTCTTCACAGTTGCATCGCGGCGGTGCTTGTGCTCGCGCAGCCATTCCCAAAGAAACCCAATAATCAATCCGGCAACAACACCACCAAGGACCACAAGAAACAGCGGCAAGGATGTGGACAAGTTAAAGCCCAGAAGCTCTGACATTGCATCTGGCAGCAGTTTCAGTTCGACATTCTGACGATTGGCCAGCGAGATCGAAACCAGCACGATCCCAAGGATCGCGAGAAAAGCATAGCGAATGTAGCGCATCATAAAGTCAGGCTTTACCGTTCAATCGATCCCGTAGCAACTTGCCAGTTTTAAAAAACGGAACACATTTCTCTTCGACCTGCACAGTCTCGCCAGTTCTTGGATTTCGACCCACACGAGCATCACGCTTTTTGACAGAAAAGGCGCCAAAACCGCGCAGTTCGACACGGTCGCCACGTGACATTGCATCCGTCACTTCTTCGAACACAGTATTCACAATCCGTTCGACGTCGCGTTGGTAGAGATGCGGATTTTCGTCGGCGATTTTTTGAATCAATTCTGAACGGATCATGCGTGTTACCCTCCCAGGCGACTGGTTTACCAAGCCTATAGCTCTGGGCAGTATAGGAAAAAACCCTGTTCGGGGGAACTTAGACTCTTGGCATAGTTTTAGAAAATTCCGCTATTCTAACGCTATTTTTGGCTCACAAGGTCGATTTGCACACTTAATGGGTGAACCAGAAGCAAGATAAGCACGAAAATTAGAAAGTATTGATTCGCAACAAAAACGACCCCGCGCGGTAGCACGGGGCCGAAAATTTTTATCAAGCTGAGGTCTGAGATCAGTCGCCTGACTTCAGAGCTGCTCCCAGAATGTCGCCCAAAGACGCGCCCGAGTCGGAAGAACCGTACTGTTCCACAGCCTCTTTCTCTTCTGCGATCTCGCGCGCTTTGATCGAAAGACCCAGTCGGCGGGTTTTGCTGTCAACATTGGTGACGCGGACGTCGACCTTGTCACCGACCGAGAAACGCTCGGGGCGCTGTTCGGCACGGTCACGCGACAGGTCGGAACGACGGATGAACGACTTCATGCCTTCGTATTCGACCTCGATACCGCCATCTTCGATTGCGGTCACTTCTACGGTCACGATGGAGCCACGCTTAACGCCGCCCACGGCTTCGTCAAACTTGTCACCACCAAGGGCTTTGATCGACAGAGAGATGCGTTCTTTCTCAACGTCCACCTCAGACACAACCGCCTGAACTACGTCGCCTTTGCGGTAATTCTGGATTGCATCCTCGCCACGCTCGTCCCAAGACAAGTCCGAAAGGTGAACCATACCGTCGATGTCGCCTTCCAGGCCGATGAACAGCCCGAATTCGGTGATGTTCTTGACTTCGCCTTCGACCTGAGTTCCCTCGGGATGTGTTTCTGCAAACACTTCCCACGGGTTGCGCTGGGTCTGTTTGAGGCCCAGAGAAACACGACGCTTTGTACCGTCGATTTCCAGAACCATGACATCTACTTCCTGGCTCGTAGAAACGATCTTGCCGGGGTGCACGTTTTTCTTGGTCCAAGACATCTCAGACACGTGAACCAGACCTTCAACTCCAGCTTCCAGCTCAACAAACGCCCCGTAGTCTGTGATGTTGGTCACGCGACCCTGATGTACCGATCCCAGCGGATATTTAGCAGCAACCAAATCCCATGGATCTTCCTGAAGCTGCTTCATTCCAAGGCTGATGCGATGGGTGTCTTTGTTAATCTTGATGACCTGAACCTTGATGGTTTCGCCGATCGTCAGGATTTCGGAAGGATGGTTCACACGGCGCCACGCCATGTCGGTTACGTGCAACAACCCATCAACGCCGCCCAAGTCAACAAATGCGCCGTATTCGGTGATGTTCTTGACGACACCTTCTACAGTCTGACCCTCTGTCAGGTTACCAATAACTTCGGCACGCTGTTCGGCACGGGATTCTTCAAGGATTGCGCGGCGCGATACAACGATATTGCCGCGGCGGCGATCCATTTTAAGAATCTGGAACGGCTGTTTCAGTCCCATCAAAGGTCCCGCGTCACGAACAGGGCGCACGTCAACCTGCGAACCCGGCAGGAATGCAACGGCACCGCCCAGATCGACAGTGAAGCCGCCCTTGACCCGACCAAAGATTGCACCTTCGACGCGCTGGTCATCGGCATATGCTTTTTCAAGGCGGTCCCATGCCTCTTCGCGGCGGGCCATCTCACGCGAGATGACAGCTTCGCCTTTGGCATTTTCAGCAGCGCGCAGGTAAACTTCGACCTCGTCACCGACTGCGATTTCAGGGGCTTCGCCGGGATTTGCGAATTCTTTAAGATCAACGCGGCCTTCCATTTTATAGCCTACGTCGATGATGGCTTGGCCGGCTTCGATTGCCAGAACCTTGCCTTTGACAACAGAACCCTCTTCGGGCGTGTCTATTTCGAAGCTTTCATTCAGGAGGGCTTCGAATTCCTCCATGGATGCGTTAGCCATGTGGCGTTGTTTTCCTTTACAATACGTTTTATCTGGCCGAGCGGTTGTCTCCGCCGGTCTTGTTTCATGATGCCTTAAAGCGTGTTCCGGAACGCCTCTGAACAAACAAACACAAAGGGCCGAGGTAACCCGGCCCTGCTCAGAAACGTCACCCGGACGTTAACCGCCCTTGTATCGACAGCGCGCGTATAGGCGGATTTTTCTTCTAGCGCAAGGGCCAAGCCCATATTTCCAAAGCCCGGCCGGATATTGCCACTGGGTCATCCTCAACTCTTTGGAGCCCAAACCTTGGTGTCCTGTTGCAACATCGCCTGCTCGACCGCATTAAGACGACCAATCGCAGCGGCGGGATTGCGGCTGCCGCCAGTCTGCCTCCAGATTTTCAAAGCCGAAGCTGGACTCCAGGGCAGACAGGCTTGCGTCAACCACTGCCGTAAGGGCTGCGGTAGCGCATCATAGGCTTGCATCGGTGACGCCTGCCTACGACGACGTTTCAGCTCACTGCGAAGGTTGCGCGACATCGTGAATCAGCACCGCTTAATTCCAGAATTTTCGTAATGTGATGACATTACATATCTTATCAAGAGGTGCAATGGGAATCGAGCGTTTCGCCATACGTAGTATCGAAGGCTAAGCGTCAACACTCCAGCCTTCGTACTTACCTCAGCAACACCCGGTATCGGCAACTCAGAGAGTTTCTAGAACAGTTGCAAATCCTTCGCGCCGCTTTGGATCTCAGCAAGATTCGGCATATTCAGGACCGCTAACGGTGCTGGTGCGGTGCCGGGCATTGCGACCGCCGGTTTCATAGCGGCAGCCTTTCCAACAGCTGGTTGCTCCAGCTCACCTCGGATATCTCGCAGCAGCGTTTTGTGATCCGGCATCGTTTTGAGTATCTGCGCAAGATCCACTTTCGCGCCTTTCCACCAATGGAACCAAATCGGCTTCTTCAATGGTCGCACGCGATCACGGATGCCGGTACCATAGCCAGTATCATAGACCTGCTTGCCTAAAAGAACGGTCTGATAAACGCGAAAATTGAATAGCGTTGCAAACTCGATATCATGCTCTACCGGCAAACGGTGCTGCCATAACTCTAGGTTTTCGGCCAATCGATCCGGTAACTTCATTTCCGTGCGCGCGTCGATCCAATATTGATCATCCGTACGGTTGCCCAATCGATAGTGCAGACAGATGAAATCCAGAACCTCGTCATAAAGCTTATTCATCTGCCTATTATATCTGGTTCGCAGGGACGGCTCGATATCGCGTGTGGGCAAGTGCTCGGCGAACCAGCGTATCGCGTGGTCAATCATGTGGATCGCTGTACTCTCTAGCGGCTCGATAAATCCGCCGGACAGACCTATCGCGACGCAATTCTTGACCCATGCGTTACGTACGCGCCCGATACGCATTGGGATCACACGCGGGGTTGCACCCTTGCCGCTGTCACCCAACCATTCGAGGTATTCGTCTGCCGCCTGATCATCCGTGCGATGTGCAGATGAGAACACATAACCCGTGCCAACCCGGTTGTAGAGCGGTACTCGCCACGTCCAACCTGCCCCTAGTGCGGTAGACCGAGTGACGCTTTCGATCTTCTCTGGATCTGGGTGCTCGATCTGCAGCGCCATGGCGCGGTCGTTTGGCAGATAGTCCGAGTAATCCATAAACGGTTCGCCCAGAGCTTGATTGATTATCAATCCGCGGAATCCAGTGCAATCTATGACCATTTCAATGTCATGGCGACCCTTACGCTCCAGCATCAGATGGCTGACGTTGCCTTGTTCATCAAGTTCGACTGATTGTACTTCGTCCTGGATGTGCTCAACACCGCGCTTAGTGCAGACTTTGGTGAGCATGCCGGCAAATTTTACAGCGTCTAAATGATATGCGTAGCCGAACCGCTGTTCGAATTCAGGCTGCCCCAACTGCCGCGCCCCTTTGCATAGGCGGGCCAGATCGTCATGCGGAGAGATCGACTGAGTGAAGTCCCGATCTCCGTTGCCAAAGCGCAAAAAATACTCGGCGGCCTCCAACCCCTCTAACAGCTGTCCGTGTGCAAAAGGGTTTACATAATCAATTCGGTTTCCCTTTGGGTCTCTGTTCCAATTACAGAACTTTACACCTAGCTTGAACGACGCATTGGTTTCACGAAAAAAATCCTGCTCTGAAATACCCGCTTGGCGGAGTGTAACCGGCATGCGCGGCACCGTGGCCTCACCAACACCAACAGTCGCAATATTAGGGCTTTCGATCAGACAGATGCGCGGACGGTCTTTGGGTGCAGAAGTGCGAGAAAACACCATGTCGAGGATCAGCGCACTCATCCAACCTGCAGTGCCACCCCCAACGATGGTGATTTTGCTCAAGCGATTATTCATTTGGTTCAGTCCCTGTTGAATATTGGGGAGATGTACAAACATTCCCATATTTTGTTTTTAGACTGTATAGCAGAATTCTTTTTGGGTCCGAGGGGAAGAATTGCCGCTATCCTGCATCGAACCAAGGACTGTGGCGCCCGGCCTACATGCTCTGCCAACCATAGGGATCTTTGGCCCTCGGGTACGAACCCTGTAACCTCGGGTCTGCAAATAACCCTAGGGCGCCTGATGCGAGCCCCGCCGCGTATATTCTAGACTACATTGGATTTCTTGAGTCTGCCTCACATCAGCTTCGGCATAAACTTAGGACGAGGCTTAGATTTCCTCGCCTTTCTTAAGAAGCTCTTCAATCAGGGCGCGCTGCAGATCAAGGCTATCGCCCCCGCCGAATTCCGCAGCGCCGCCGGTGTAAAGTGTACCGTAGGTTTTGGAGATGTTTACGGTCTGGGCCAGCCCCGAGATAAACTGTTCTTTTTTCAGAGCAGACAACGGGTGTATGTAAACAGCCCACAAGATACCATTGGCGATCGCGTAACGCGCGTCCAGCGTGCTGTCGAAATTTGCTTGCATCATTCGCTGCAAATCCGCGGTTGATAAATCCGCGGCGCTGCCAATCGATACCATCGCTCGCATCCTGTCTGCGGTGACGTCAGTGATCACTAGCACCGTCTGGACCGATACCGTTAACTCAAACCCCGGCCCAACTGGTTGGGCGTCGGGGTCCAACGCAAATATGATCTCACCCAGCCGTTTATAGTCCATCGGAGGTTCAGCTTCCTGAGCAAGTGTACTGCCAGCCAAAAGAATAAGCGCCAGTGCGTACCGGATCATGGTCAATCTCCTAAAGACGTTGCCTCGACCATAAAATACGGGTGTAACAAAGGCCAAACAAAGCTTGGTGAACAGCAAGGCCCGAGGTTACCAGTCTGTGGGTAGCTTTCGTTCTACGATTGCCACAGCTTGCGCAAGCGCCTCTTCAATACTCAAACTCGAAGTATCAAGCATACTTGCGTCCTTGGCTGGCTTCATCGGAGCGGTACTGCGTTGGGCGTCACGCGCATCACGTTCCTTGACGTCGGTCAGCACCTGATCGCGCGTCACGTCTGCACCTTTGGCTTTAAGTTCAAGAAAACGCCGTTCGGCGCGGACCTTGGCGCTGGCAGTCACAAACAATTTAACCTCGGCTTTGGGACAAATTACCGTTCCGATGTCGCGTCCATCCAACACAGCCCCACCTGCCCTGCAGGCAAATGCGCGTTGAAAATCAACCAGTGCGGACCGAACTTCTGGTATGACTGCCACCTTCGATGCTGCTTGTGCTATTTCAGCTGTGCGCAGATCCCCTTGTTCAAGTTCTTCGGCTTTCAGAGCTTTGGCGGCCTCGGCGGCTGGTGTGCCATCAAGAGTACGCCTTCCAACTGCGCGATACAGCAACCCGGTGTCCAGATGTGAAAACCCAAAGCGCTCCGCTATGCCCTTTGATATTGTCCCCTTGCCGGCTGCAGCTGGACCGTCGATCGCGACAGTGAACCTCATGTGCGTTCGACCCTGGCACCCAAACCTGCCATCAGAGGCTCAAAAATCGGAAATGAGGTGGCAATTGGCCCACCGTCATCCACCGAAACTTCAACTTTCGCACCCATACCCAGCACCATAAAGGACATGGCTATGCGATGATCAAGGAAACTCTCGCATACACCGCCGCCTGGCACACCACCAATACCCAACCCTTCGACCGACCACCAATCTTCACCTTCCTCTACTGCGACACCATTAGCACGCAAACCGCGCGCCATAGCGTCGATTCGGTCACTTTCTTTGACCCGCAACTCTCGCACCCCGCCCATGAGCGTGGTTCCGACGGCGTTTGCAGCGACCACGGACAGCACGGGGTACTCATCTATCATCGACGCAGCACGTTCAGGCGGTACTTTGATACCCTTCATTTCAGGTGAATACCGGGCTCTGAGGTCGGCGACGGGTTCGCCGCCTTCTTCGCGTTCATTTTCATAGGTCAAATCAGCGCCCATTTCGCGCAAAGTAGTAAACAAGCCGGCTCGCGTTGGGTTCAAGCCAATACCTGGAACCAAAACATCTGAACCGGGCGTGATCAACGCAGCACAAACCGGGAAGGCTGCACTGGACGGATCACGTGGTACCGCGATGATCTGCGGCTTAAGTTCTGGCTGGCCAGTCAAGGTAATCACATGGCCTTGGTCTGTGTCCTCTACCGTGATTTCTGCCCCAAACCCGGCTAACATCCGCTCTGAATGATCACGAGTGGCTTCTTTTTCGATTACGACGGTTTTACCAGGCGCATTCAAACCCGCCAGCAAAACGGCTGATTTGACTTGAGCCGACGGCACTGGAACCTCGTATCGAACTGGGATCGGATCATTGGCACCAACGATAGTCATCGGCAACCGTCCAGCAGAACGCCCGACAGATTGCGCCCCGAACAGCGCTAGTGGATCGGTAACACGCGCCATTGGACGCTTATTCAAACTCGCGTCACCAGTAAAGGTTGCCGTAATTGGCGAGGTGGCCATAGCACCCATGATCAGACGCACTCCAGTTCCAGAGTTGCCACAATCAATCACCTGATCCGGTTCGGCAAAGCCGCCTACACCAACACCATGAACCGTCCATTTACCACCGCCGAGATCCGTTACCTCAGCCCCGAAAGCTCGCATCGCCTTAGCGGTATCCAGAACATCCTCGCCCTCCAACAATCCAGATATCCGGGTTTCGCCCACTGCCATAGCACCTAAAATCAGCGATCTGTGCGAAATCGACTTGTCCCCGGGTACTTCGGCTGTGCCGTTCAGCGGTCCGCAGGGATGCGAAGTCATCGGTATGGGCGTGCCGTGTCCGGACATGGGGGCTCCTTATGCGCTGTCAATCCATGGCCGATTAGCGAATTGGCACCAATTGGTCCAGCAGCAATCAATCTTTGCGGCGGAAGGTCAGGTAGTGCGGCGTGCGGCACTCACGCAGAGCTTTCTGTTCGTAACGGGTGGAAATCCAATCACCCCAAGGCTCGCGCCAGTCTTTGGGGCCTTCGGCCAACCATTCGAACCCGGCACGCGGCACTTCTTCCAATGTTTGGCGCACGTAATCAGGGATGTCTGTAGCCACACGAAAAACAGATCCGGGCTTCAACGCCCTAGCAAGCGGCTCCAAATGTTCAGGCGTGACGAACCTGCGGCGGTGATGACGCTTTTTGGGCCATGGATCGGGATAAAGAAGGAATGCACGCGAGATGCTGGCTTCTGGTAAAACATCGAACAGATCACGCGCGTCACCAGGATGAACTGCCAAGTTTTCGACCCCGGCTTTCCGGATCTTACCCAATAACATTGCAACACCGTTGATGTATGGCTCTGCCCCAATAATACCGATATCCGGATTGCTTTCCGCCTGATGCACCAGATGCTCGCCTCCTCCGAACCCAATCTCTAGCCAAACAGGGCGACTGTCGAACAGACCCGCAAGATCCAACGGAACACGTTCAGGATTAGTATGCCAATCGACCGCACCGGGGGAAAGTGCGGTCAAATCCTCGCTCAAATAGGCCTTTTGACTGGGCTTGAGGGCTTTGCCCTTGAGACGGCCATAAAAATTCCGGTGCGGACGTTGCGAAAGCTGATTGCTCATAGCGGTGGCCATACTGCTGCAGTTCAAGCGTTTCAAGGGCGAAGACTCAACGGCCAATGTAAAAAACGCACCGTCTTCGGTGCGCTTTTTCCGTTGGATCAAACCGCTTGTTTCAGTGCGTCAACCAGATCTGTGCGCTCCCAACTGAAACCACCATCTTCATCTGGCTGGCGACCAAAGTGGCCGTAGGCCGCAGTACGTTGATAGATTGGTTTGTTCAGCGCAAGATGCTCTCGGATGCCGCGTGGCGTGAGGTCCATGACTTGCCCCACTGCTTTTTCGATATCAGCATCTGGAACTTGGCCAGTGCTATGTGTGTCAGCATAAATCGATAGAGGTTTGGATACGCCAATCGCGTAGCTCAACTGAATGGTACAGCGCTCGGCCATCCTTGCCGCCACGACGTTTTTGGCCAGATAGCGTGCTGCATAAGCCGCCGAACGATCCACCTTTGTCGGGTCTTTGCCAGAGAATGCCCCACCGCCGTGCGGCGCTGCGCCCCCGTATGTGTCCACGATAATCTTGCGCCCGGTCAAACCAGCGTCACCGTCTGGTCCTCCGATAACAAACTTACCTGTCGGATTTACGTGCCATGCGGTTTCCGAAGACAACCAACCGTCAGGTAGGACTTGGCGAATATAAGGCTCAACGATCAGGCGAATGTCGTCCGAAGTGAGCGACTCATCCAAATGCTGGGTCGATAAAACAACCGAACTCACCCCTACTGGCTTGCCGTCTCGATAGACGACCGAAAGCTGTGATTTAGCGTCAGGTCCCAGTGCAGGTTCAGTACCGTTTTTTCGCACTTCAGCCAGACGGCGCAGGATCGCGTGCGAGTACTGGATCGGTGCCGGCATTAACTCAGGCGTTTCGGTTGTCGCATAACCAAACATAATACCCTGGTCGCCGGCGCCTTCATCCTTGTTATGGGACGCATCTACACCTTGCGCGATATGGGCAGATTGTTCATGCAGCAGGTTCGTCACCTCAATAGTTTCGTGATGGAACTTATCCTGCTCATAACCAATGTCCTTTACACAGGCGCGCGCGATCTCGTCTATACGCCCCATGTAGTCATGCAGCTTGTCTTGATCAGACAGCCCAACTTCACCTCCGATAACCACGCGGTTCGTTGTTGCAAAGGTTTCGCACGCCACACGTGCTTCGGGTTCTTCACGCAAAAATGCGTCAAGCACAGCATCCGAAATACGGTCACAAACCTTATCCGGGTGCCCCTCGGAAACGGACTCCGAGGTAAAAACGTAATTCTGTCGGGACATAAAAGCGCTCCATTAAGATTTCCCCGCCACGCCAGGAAGCCGTTGTGACGAACTTGCCAGGGAATACGCGTGCTAAGGCGAAGGGTCAATTGGTATTTGCACCCGAGGCGTCCCAACGTTGCGCCAAACCAGCACAAATAGCATCAATAAAGCCGCCAAGACCCAAATATCCCCAATCCGTGCATAAACCGTCTTTGCCAAGGGGATGGGCAGGACGGCGTCGATATAACCAGATTGTCCCAAGTCCAAAGACTGGGTAACTGCACCCAGCGGATCTATCATCGCTGTTACGCCCGTGTTCGCCGACCGCATCATCGGCAAACCCTGCTCGATCGCACGCATCCGCGCCTGTGCCAAATGCTGAAACGGTCCGGAACGCGTACCAAACCAGGCATCGTTTGTAATCTGTAACAAAAAGTCGGCGCGCCCAGGCGCAGAAAGAACATCTTGCGTGAAAACTGCTTCGTAGCAAATTAGCGGCAACGCCTTGCCCAGAGGCCCAGCATCGAGCAGCGCCGCCCCTGGCCCCGCGCTGAACCCGCTGCCGGTGGTCGCCGCCATACCGTATATTCCGAAACGCGCCATTAGATCGCCGAAAGGTACATATTCGCCAAATGGGGCCAGATGGTGCTTGTCATAAAGTCCGTCTTGTCGACCCTCTGGCCCAAGATAGATCATCGAGTTGAAAATACGCGGCCCTTCCCCCCTTTGAATGCCCAGAACGACAGGGGTGCCTTGCGCCGCCTTTGTTATCGACTCCAAATAAGGTTGTGCGTTGTCGAGCCATGCCGGTACAGAGGTTTCTGGCCAAACGATCAAATCAGGTCGGGGTTCAGCCGCCGTGAATTCAATTTGCCGCGCAAAAAACACAGGCGCAAAGTCCGGATCCCATTTTTGATGTTGCAGCGCGTTCGGCTGTATCAGGCGCACGACTTGCTGCTTGAACTGCACCTCGGGGCGAATTGTTGCATAACCTAAGGACAAGACCATAGACCCAAGGGTCAAAAACGCGGGGATTAATAAATAACGCGGTTTCCCAGGTCCGTTGAGATACGCACCAAGCGGCATCGTTGATACAAAGGTCAGTGCCGCCAAGCCATAGGGTCCTACAAGTGACAAAAGTTGCGCTATTGGCGTGTCGACCCAGACTTGCGCAACTCCTGCCCAAGGAAATCCGCTCAAGACATATCCTCGGGCGAATTCAACCAAAGTCAGAGAAATCGACAGCAGCAAACCCTGTTTTAAAGGTGATCCACCGATCCGCCGTGTTGTCCAAAATGCAAAGGACCAGAATAAGGCTAGTCCACCAGCCAAGAACACCAGCGCAAATGGCGCCATCCAAGCATGACGTTCTGCATCGACCAGAAATGGCTCGGTTATCCAGCTAAGGGCGTTGGCAAAATACCCTGTGGCAAATACCCAACCTAGCCAAGCGGCGCGGCGCGGCGTTTCGCAGGCCAAAAACAATGGCGTGATAAAAACCAGTCCGACCAGCGTCGCCAACCAGTATCCCCAAGGTGCCAAACCAAATGCTGCGAATGCCCCCAATATTCCGGCTAGTGCAAGTCTTAACCAAAACGGCCAGCCTTGAATGGGCATCATTGAGCGATGTCCGGCAACATTACCCGTAAACGCTTAATCCGTCGCGGATCGGCTTCGATCACTTCGAACTCCGGACCTTCGGGGTGTTGAACAACTTCTCCTCGCGTCGGCACGCGACCGGACAACATAAAGACTAAGCCACCAAGCGTGTCGATTTCTTCCTCGTCCACATCCTCATGACTGGTCAGCGAACGACCGATTTCAGCTTCGAACTCTTCCAATGGAACGCGCGCTTTTACGATATAGCACCCAGGTTTTTCTTGAACCCACAGCTGATCTTCATCGGCGTCATGCTCGTCGGCAATCTCCCCGACGACCTGTTCAATGAGATCTTCGATTGTTAGCAGCCCATCGACCCCGCCATATTCGTCGATCACAAGGGCCATGTGCCGTCGTTCGGTCTGCATTTTGGTTAACAAAACACCTATTGGCATGGAGGGCGGGACGAACAACAGTGTCCGCAACATAGATTTCAAGTCAAACTTCGCCGAATTTCCGTTAAAACCGTGGGTCAGCGCAAAATCCTTTAGGTGCACAAATCCAAGTGGCGTATCCAGAGTACCGTCATAAACCGGTATTCGAGACAGACCGCTTTCTCGGAAAATCTGCGCCAGTTCTTCCTTAGTCGTCGTCAATGGAACCGACACGATTTCTGCAGTTGGGATCGCCACATCCTCGACCCGCATGCGCCGCAGGTTCATCATACCACGCGATTGGGGAGGGCTTGCAGGAGTTCCGTTTATCCGACCAGGTTCATCGTCTTTTGAAGAGAACACTTCGACAAGTCGGGAAAATAACCCGCTTTTTTCGTTGTTGAGATTACTGGTGCTCTCGGATCGCGCGCTTTGCGCCGCCCTAGAACTGCCGTCTATATCGCCCATTTTCCTGTTCCAAATGATCGGGTCAGTGCCCACTTCATGTATTATATGGGTTATCCACACCCAATTTGCCAAGTATCTTAACCTCCACGCCCTCCATCAGAGTGGCGTCGGGGTCACGAATGTGGTCATACCCCAGTAAATGCAAAACACCGTGAACGATTAGATGTGTCACGTGATCTTCCATATTTTTACCCGCTTCAATTGCCTCTTGCATGCAGGTGTCATAGGAAATTGCAACATCACCCAAAGCTATCTCGCCGGTGAAATCCATTTCAGGCATTGAAGGAATTTCGCCAGGAATTTCAGAAGATAACTCCGCTGTGGGCCAACTCAGAACATTTGTTGGAGTCGGCTTTTCTCTGAATTCAGAATTCAATTCCGCGATCCGGGCGTCATCACAGCATAAAAAACTGATTTCACAGTTATCTTTCTCGACTCCCCTATAATCCAGCGTGGCTTCGACAGCGCGAAGTATGAGCGGCTCTATCTCATGCCAACGGAGGTCTTCGATGGCAATTTCAAGGTTCATGAAAATGATCTAAGGCTGCATTCCCGACCGCGCCGTGTGTTTTTAACCTGTTTCGCGACCTGCATCAGCTTCATAGGCCTCGATTATGGCGGCGACAAGCGGATGTCGCACCACATCCTTCGAGGTGAAGTAGTTGAAGCTGATGTTTGGAATAGTCTTTAACAACCGCTCGGCATCTGCAAGACCCGATGGTACACCGCGCGGCAGATCAACCTGTGATCGGTCGCCAGTAATCACCATGCGGCTACCCTCACCCAGCCGTGTTAGGAACATCTTCATCTGCATAGTCGTAGCGTTCTGCGCCTCGTCCAAAACAACAAATGCGTTCGCTAGTGTTCGCCCGCGCATAAAGGCAAGCGGCGCAATCTCTATCCTTTTTTCCTCAATCAACTTTGCCAGTTGCTTACCAGGTAGAAAATCGTTCAGAGCGTCGTAAAGTGGTTGCATGTAAGGGTCGACCTTGTCCTTCATGTCGCCCGGAAGGTACCCCAGCTTTTCACCAGCCTCGACTGCAGGACGGCTGAGGATGATGCGGTCCACATGCCCGCCTATGAACATTGATACCCCGACAGCTACGGCCAGATATGTTTTGCCCGTACCGGCCGGTCCAATCCCAAAAGCCAATTCATTGTTGAATAACGACTGGACATAGGCCTTCTGAGCATCTGTACGAGGCTCGACCAGTTTCTTGCGTGTTTTGATTTCAACCGCGCCGCCTTTGAACATCTCCAATTGGTCGCCGTCGCGTGCTCCAGTTTCCGCCTCAGAATTGCCCATTCTCAGCTCTCGGTCCACATCGGCTGCTTCAACCTCGCGACCGCCTTCAAGACGGGTATACAAAGCCTGCAAAACATCAATGGCTTGCTTTTGGGCGTCTTCGTCGCCCATTACCGCCAATTGATTGCCTCGGCGTACGATTTGAACCGACAGCTTCTGCTCAATGCTTGCAAGATTGCGGTCGTATTCCCCGCATAAATCTATCAACAACCGGTTGTCTGGAAATTCAACAAAAGCCTCGCGCTGGGGCATGTCACTTTGCGGTGGGTTCAGGGCACCGATGGCCAATCCGTTCTCCTGTCTTGGCGTTTCACCCTGAGCGTAGACAACATCTTGGGCCAGACGCAAGCTGGAGTTTCATAAATTCGCGATGAAAAGGATTAACCTTCTACAGTCATTTGAAAAAACATTGTGAAATTTACGAAAGACCGCAATCCGATGCGCGAACCAACTAGAAGGTGTAGTTCAGCCCGACACGCAATCCGCCGAAGTTCGGAGTTGATTTGGTGGAAAAACCCGACCCTAGGTCGACTTCTTCCGACTCAAACTGGAAATATTCGATTTCACCCGTGATTGACCAATTCTTGTTCAGCCGATGTTCAGCACCCAGACTGGCTGAAAAACCGTTTCGGTTGCCGGTGTCTTCCAAATTTAGAAGCAAATCTTCTCCTGTAAGAGTGGACGAAGTTGTAACTTCCCCCCGGGCGTAACCTACGGAAAAAAAGTACAGAACGCTCCGGCTGCGGTTTGTGATTCCGTTTCGAAATAGGATCGAAAAAACATCTGAAATAGCAGATCGGGCGTCGACCGTCGTCCCACCGACCAATGACGAGGCGGTGTCGTCCAACGTGCCAAAATCATAAGTTAATTCTACACCATAGACATAGTCGCGTCCGCCGGTGGTTGGGACTATCCCACGCCAACCGCCGCGAATGCCTCCATAACCGCCCGAGGGTTCAAGGTCTCCAATGTTTATTCTGTCACCGGGTACCGCGAGCCCAAAGCGGTCGGTACCACCTGCTCCGTAACCAGCACTCACGCCAAGATAAAATGCACTGACGTCACTTGCTTCGGTCTGAGGCGAAAGAACATCGGGTTCAGCCACTTCGCCGTCTTTGCCACTGGCATATACAGATGTTGAGAACAGAGCCGAAAGAAAGAACGGGAAAGTCGCCGAAAGGAAACCTTTCAGTTTCATTCGTTGACGACCTATTCGGCTCACTACTCGTACCCTCCAGTGCGTTTTTCAAGCAACTAGTCAACTTGCAACTCGAACAGCCAAGGGAAATACATGACCCTTGAAAAAACTGGGATACCTCGGACCATACATTCCACCCTTAAATCAAGGGTTAATTTTTCATTAGAATCGTCATATTTGAACGAGTTGCACAGGTTAGAGTAGTTCTGCGGCCAACGAATTCGCGCTTGACGAAACTACTCTGACATCTCGCAGCTCGCCGACCTTCAAACTTGCGTCAGAGACGTGAACTGCGTGCAGATACTCGGATTTTCCCACCATTTGCCTACTTTGCCGACCCGGCTTTTCAAACAGGACACGTAGTTTTCGTCCAACCATTGAGTCCTGAATTTCGCGCTGGTGCCGAGTGATAACGGCCTGTAATTCTTGTAAGCGGCTGTCCGCCTTTTCCGGGTCCACCTGTGGCCGTTCTGCCGCAGGTGTGCCTGGCCGCGTTGAATATTTGAAAGAATAGGCATAGCCGTATCTAACCTGCTCCACCAAATCCAAGGTGGTCTTAAAGTCTTCATCCGTCTCTTCCGGGAAACCGACAATAAAATCTCCTGACATCAAGATGTCAGGGCGGGCTTCGCGAATACGCTCTATCAATCGCAGATAACTATCCGCAGTGTGGCTACGGTTCATGCGCTTTAGAATTCGGTCAGATCCAGACTGTACCGGTAGGTGCAGGTATGGCATCAGCTTGTCACATGTACCGTGTGCTTCGATCAGATCATCGGTCATGTCATTGGGGTGAGATGTGGTAAAGCGGATGCGCTCTAAACCATCTACTTTGTTCAGTTCCCATATCAAACCAGCCAGCGTCATGTCGCCACTCGGTCCGGCACCATGATAGGCGTTGACGTTTTGCCCCAACAATGTGATTTCGCGCACACCGCGTTCAACCAGATCGCGTGCCTCGTGCAGGATTCTATCGGCTGGCCGACTGACCTCGGCCCCACGTGTATATGGGACCACGCAAAACGCGCAGAACTTGTCGCACCCTTCCTGTACTGTCAGAAAAGCTGTTGGTCCACGTTTGGCTTTTGGTCTGTTCTTTAGCTTTTCGAATTTATCCTCTTCAGGAAAATCGGTATCCAGCGCCTTTTTGCCTTCCCGCGTTTTGGCCTCCATTTCGGGCAAACGGTGGTAACTTTGCGGACCTACCACCAAATCGACCAACGGCTGGCGGCGCATAATCTCTTGCCCTTCGGCCTGGGCCACACAACCTGCCACACCGATCTTTAAATCCGGTTTTTCGGCCTTTAAACCTTTAAAGCGGCCAAGTTCGGAATAAACCTTTTCAGCGGCTTTTTCACGAATGTGACATGTGTTCAACAAGATCATGTCAGCATCGTCTGGGGACTTCGTCTCAACATAGCCCTTGCCGCCAAGCGCCTCGGCCATCCGCTCACTGTCATAGACATTCATCTGGCAGCCATAAGTCTTGATATACAGCTTTTTGGGTTCGGACATGAGAAAGGCCTTTGCGCTCGCTAGGTCGACGTCGTCTATACGCAACGAACGCCGCTTGCAATGGCCGCGCATTTACCCGAGTTTGACGAAAACTTCCAGCAAAGCGGGACCGGTGCAGACAGTGCGGTATGACTCTCTCGAGCATTTTCAGAAATGGGCACCATCAACCTTAGCCCAGGGCCCCGTGGCGTTGTTGTTTGCTGAAGATGATGTTGAGTTGGACAGTACCCTGCGCCATCATCTGAGGCTTGGTTTCAAGTCAGTTATTGTCTTTCTGCCTGATCAGTTCGCTTTGGAAGCTGAGCTTGAAGCCAAGATTCATCGTATAACATTAAACTGCGCGCCACGCGATGTAGTCTTTGACACGGTCAATCGCGTCATAAAGGCCGCGCCCGGTGTTTGGTTTTACTACGGATACAATGCCGAATATCTGTTTTACCCCTTTTGCGAGACACGAAGCGTAGAAGAGTTGCTCGCCTTTCACTCCGAGGAAAGACGCGACTCAATGATGGCTCATGTTGTCGACTTGTACGCAGATGATTTGGACGTCTTTCCTAACGGGGTAGCGCCAAATCACGCGATGCTGGACAGTACAGGTTACTACGCGCATGCACGACACGACTCTGAAGGACGGCCGCTGGAGCGGCAACTGGACATGTCAGGTGGACTGCGGTGGCGATTTGAAGATCAAATTCCTTACGAGCGCCGACGCATCGATCGGGTCGCTCTGTTCAGGGCTCGAAAAGGGTTATTGCTGCAGCCGGACCATACTTTCAACGAGCCGGAGTACAACACGTACTCCTGTCCTTGGCACCACAATCTATCCGCCGCTGTGTGCTCTTTCCGCGCGGCGAAGGCGCTCAAGTCCAATTCAGGGTCGACATTTGACATTCCAAGTTTTCGATGGTGCAAGTCGGTTCCGTTCGAATGGAAATCGGAACAACTGATGGATTTGGGACTGATGGAACCTGGGCAGTGGTTCTAAGCAGACTCAGTGTTGCAACAACATCGGAAACCAATCCTCCCGCAGGCGTTGGCCAGGCACCATGTCGTGTCCTGGAAATGGCGGTGAAGTACGACCCGGGCGCTGGACATAGCGGGCATCGTCGCCCACCAGCCTTAGCGAGAAGGCCCGGCGGCTGATATCAGATTGATTGCCGCGTGCGCCGTGTAATGTACGAAAATTGAACGCTACTGCGTCGCCAGGTTCCATTTCGAATTCGACGATCCTCATGCCTTCGACATCTGGGTCAGGCACCGGGATATATTGCCCTTCATCCGCAAAAAAACCTTCTTCCGATACCCACCGCGTCGGAAGCACTTCTTTTTCCCAACGGTGAGATCCCGCCACGCAACGTAGCGTAGCCTGGCTAACCGGATCGAGCGGCGACCAAAAACTGATAGTTTGCTGGCCTTCGACAAAATAATAAGGCCCGTCCTGATGCCAAGGCGTAGCCATCGAAGTACCTGGGTCTTTTACCAGAACGTGATCGTGGAACATCTGAACTGATTGTGACTGCATCAGATCGGCAGCCACTTCTGCTGCAGGCGAAGTTTCAATCACAGCCCGGAATTGTGGAATTCGTGACCAGTTGCAGTAATCGTCAAAGAATCGCCCTGTCTCTCCGGACTTCTTGTTTTCCGAGGCATAAGGCCCGGGTGCGGCCATGTTCGCGGCAACACCCTCACGTAATTCGTTCACATGATCAGCAAACAAACCCTTGACCAAAACGACTCCATCCATCTGATAGGTGTCGATCATTTCCTGGGTTACAAGTCTGTGAGGCATTAAAGGCTCCGGAAAATCGTTCGATTGATCTGTTCATATTTGAATCGTGCCATCAATTCCAATTGCGACACGACGTCTTAATGAATCTGAGCCGCAGAAAATTTTCCGCACTCAAGGAAATTCAGATCAATTTCAGGATTTCTTTCGAAGACGAATGACGACGTCTACGGACGCTATCTCAACGCCCTCGGGCGCTTCCGGGAGCCGTTGGATCACCAACTCATCAGACGGCGCATCGCTTAATCGGCCTTGTTCTTCCCAGAAAAAGTGCGGGTGATCATGAGTGTTGGTATCAAAATAACTTTTCGAACCGTCAACCGTGATCTCTTGCAGAACGCCCGCGTCACAAAATGCTCGCAAAGTGTTGTAAACCGTAGCCAACGACACCGGGTCACCATTATTTTTTGCAGACTCGAACAGACTTTCGGCAGTGACATGTCTGTGTCGGCCATCGCCAACCAGTAGCTCTGCCAAAGCAACCCGCTGACGCGTTGGTCGCAACCCGGCATTGACCAGCCAATCTGTCGCTATGTCACGGCTCTGAGGTGTCATGTGTCCGATACCCATTTTCGCTATACTCATATATAAGTGCTCTCGACCCGCAATTTCAAATGAATTTCAATCGCAAAGATTGTCGTAACCACAGCATGATGTGGCGCACCACTCTTGCAGGACCTTGCATACGGGTGCTAGACGAGGCCAGATATTACGAACGGACCCTGGCAGGAGAGGCGGCAGAATGGCCCAATTCCCGAGCAGTTTTGACAAGGACGATCTGCTGAAGTGCGCCCGCGGCGAACTATTCGGCCCAGGCAACGCGCAATTGCCTGCCCCGCCAATGCTGATGATGGATCGGATAACTGATGTTTCAGAGGACGGCGGAGAGTATAACAAGGGACATGTCGTCGCTGAATTCGACATCACTCCCGATCTTTGGTTTTTTGACTGTCACTTTCCGGGCAACCCAATCATGCCTGGCTGCTTGGGCTTGGACGGGCTTTGGCAATTAACTGGCTTCAACCTTGGCTGGCGTGGCTGGCAGGGGCGCGGTTATGCGCTGGGTGTCGGCGAGGTCAAGCTGACTGGTATGGTGCGTCCCGACCGCAAGATGTTGACGTATTACGTGGATTTTACAAAGGCCGTGCAGACACGTCGCCTGACCATGGGCGTAGCAAATGGCCGAGTCGAAGCTGATGGCGAATTGATCTATCAGGTCAAGGACATGAAGGTTGCATTATCCGAGAGCTGACCCCAGCTGTCGGATACATTGCACTAAACGGAACACAGGAGTACGCTTATGCGTCGCGTCGTCGTCACCGGTCTGGGGGTTGTGTCCTCAATCGGAAACAATGCCGAAGAGGTTTTGACCTCGCTCAAAGCGGGCAAATCCGGGATCGAAGCGAATGAGCAGATGGTTGAACATGGCTTTCGTAGCCAGATCGCCGGGACTGTAAAGATCGATGTAACCGAGCATGTGGACAAGCGCACTCTTCGTTTTATGGGTCCAGGCGCCGCTTACGCACACATTGCCATGAATCAGGCAATCGAGGACTCGGGTCTGAGCCTGGAACAGGTCGTGAATCCCCGTACTGGACTTGTCGCTGGATCCGGCGGGCCATCGACCAGCGCGATGTTGACCGCCCACCAGACGGTTCTGAAAAACGGCGCGACCAAGCGCATTGGTCCCTTTGCTGTACCCAAGTGCATGTGCTCGACTATTTCAGCCAACTTAGCCACGGCCTTCAAAATTAAGGGAATCAATTACTCGATCACTTCGGCCTGTTCGACTTCTCTACATTGCATCGGAAATGCTGCCGAGCAAATCATGATGGGTAAGCAAGATGTTATGTTTGCCGGTGGCGGTGAAGAACTGGATTGGACCCTGTCCTGTCTTTTTGATGCAATGGGTGCAATGTCATCGAAGTTCAATGACACCCCGGAAAAAGCGTCGCGGGCTTTTGATCAGAACCGCGATGGGTTCGTGATTTCCGGTGGAGGCGGCATTGTGGTTCTCGAAGAACTCGGGCACGCGTTGGCACGTGGCGCCAAGATCTACGCCGAGGTCACCGGCTATGCGGCAACATCGGATGGTCACGATATGGTGGCCCCATCTGGCGAAGGTGGCGAGCGCGCAATGCGTTTGGCTTTGTCGACCCTGCCCGAAGGTCGAACTGTTGGATATATCAACGCTCACGGCACCTCGACCCCGGTCGGAGACGTGGGTGAGGTGGAGGCGGTGCGCCGTATTTTTGGCGAAGGCAATGTTCCACCGATCTCGTCAACCAAATCGATGACGGGCCATGCGCAGGGCGCAGCTGGTGCGCTTGAGGCGATTTTCTGTCTTTTGATGTTGCACCACGACTTCATTACTCCATCGATCAACGTGGAAACGCTTGCCGAAGGCATCCAGCCCGGTGAAATTGCGACTCAAGTCGTTGAAAACGCAGGCTTGGATAGTGTCATGACCAACAGCTTTGGCTTTGGCGGCACAAATGGATCCATGGTTCTGTCAAAATATAACGGGTGAATAAGATGTCGGATCTTCTCAAGGGTAAACGCGGCCTGATCATGGGCGTGGCCAATGATCGCTCTATTGCCTGGGGCATCGCCAAGGCCATGCATGAGGCAGGCGCCGAGCTTGCGTTCACCTATCAGGGCGACGCATTCGGAAAGCGCCTTGCACCATTGGCCGAAAGCCTTGGCAGCGATTTCATGGTGGATGCAGACGTCACTGACGATGCCTCATTAGATCACGCCTTTCACGAATTGGCTGCCCGTTGGCCAACGATCGATTTTGTGGTTCACGCTATCGCTTATTCTGACAAATCAGAGCTGACCGGACGGTTTCTCAACACTACCAGGGCCAATTTCAAACACTCGCTCGATGTGTCAGCGTATTCATTTATCGAGATCGCCCGTCGGGCTTATCCGCTGATGAAAGACAACGGTGGAACTCTACTGACTTTGACTTATCAGGGGTCGAACAAGGTGGTGCCGAATTATAACGTCATGGGTGTTGCTAAGGCTGCATTGGAATCCGCGACTCGGTATCTGGCCAATGATCTCGGCCCTGAAGGTATCCGTGTAAACGCGATTTCCCCTGGCCCTATGAAAACACTGGCAGGTGCCGCTATTGGTGGTGCGCGCAAGACCTACAAGTTTTGCGACCAGAATGCGCCGATGCGTTCAAACGCAACGCTCGAGGCAGTAGGCGGCACTGCTGTTTACCTGGCTTCGGATGCCGGGATGTATACTTCGGGAGAAATTATTCGCGTGGATGGCGGATTTCACATTCTTGGCATGCCGCAACCAGACGCAATGTGACCTTATCTTTCCCTGTTGGTGTCAAGATTTCACCACGTTTCCGATGCAGGGATTGCGGCATGAGCAAACTTGATCAGATACTTGCAAGCAATGGTCGTACCCTCGCGTCTCAGAAGAAACCCGGGATTCGTAATAGTCGCGCGCGTCTCTTGCTGGTAACCTTAGTTGGCCTACTGACCGCGTTTTTGTTTTTTACGCAGCCTCAGGTCGTTTCTGCCTTTGAATCGCTTCTGCACGGGTTTGCCGATCTTTGAAAGTCTGGATCAGTTTATCGAAACAATCTCAATGTCGAAAATCAGATCCTGACCGGCTAGCGGATGATTTGCATCCAAGGTGACCGTCGCCTCATCACTATCTACAACGGTAACAGGTACAGCTTGCCCATCAGGCGTCTGCATCTGCAACTGACTGCCTGGATCAAGCGGGATATCGTCTGGTATCCCCTCTCTTGGGATTTGCTGCCTCATACCCGGATTGATCGGACCATAAGCTTCCGTGCAGGGAACTTCGACACGTTTTTTTTCACCGATTGCCATTCCCGGAAGGGCGGCGTCGAGGCCAGGAATGATTTGGCCTGAACCAACCGCGAACTCCAAAGGATCACGTCCGTCGGAACTGTCGAAAACTTTGCCGTCCAAAAGTGTTCCCGTGTAATGAATGCGAACAGTGTCGCCTTGTCTGATAGTGGTCAATTCGGCCGCCAGCCTCAGGGCATGAGCGGCCTAAACTAGAGCATGGCCCGACATAATGGAATAGAATTCCCTAAGCACTTTAAAGCCTCATATTCTTGTGTCACCTTGCGCGCGATCGCGGGAGGAACCGATGGCTATTACAACCTGTATTTTTGACGCCTATGGCACACTATTCGATGTGACAGCAGCCGCCCGTCAAGCATCTGCCGAGCCAGAGTTCGAAGCGCTTCGTGACAAATGGCCTGAATTGGCAGCTCACTGGCGTCTGAAACAATTGCAATATACATGGCTGCGTGCAGTTGCGAATGCCCACGCAGATTTCTGGGATGTTACACAGGACGGCCTTGACTGGTCACTGGAGGCCACTGGGCTGCAAGGTGACGACAGGCTAAGGCAAAGACTTTTGGACCTATACTGGGAGTTACAAGCATACCCTGAGGTTCCAGAAATGTTGGCGGCTCTAAAGGCCGGAGGCCTGCAAACGGCCATTCTTTCCAACGGGTCGCCACCGATGTTGGATGGAGCGGTACAGTCGGCGGGGATCGAAGAATTACTTGACGATGTGCTGTCGGTTGAAGCCGTAGGAGTCTTCAAACCTCACTCTCGTGTCTATGATCTGGTGCAAAAAAGGTTTGGTTGCGACCGAGACGAAGTGCTTTTCGTCAGTTCGAACGGGTGGGATGCCGCTGGCGCAAGTGGATATGGATTTATTACTGCGTGGGTCAACCGCGCAAATGAACCTATGGATCGACTACCCTGGACGCCAGCGCATGTTCTGCCCAACCTATCGACGATCCCAGCTTTGGCAGGTCTTTAATGGCGTTCTTTACGACATCCGATGGTCTGCGAATCCACTACGAGGACAGTGGCACGGGCAAGCCTCTGTTGTGCCTCGCAGGATTGACCCGAAACAGTCGTGATTTCTCGTTTTTTGCGCCACACGCCAACGACTTGCGCATGATCACGATGGATTATCGGGGGCGGGGAAAATCAGACTATGACCCCGATTTCATGAACTATAACGTACTTAGGGAAGCACATGACGTCATCGAATTATTGGATCATTTGAACCTTGATAAGGTGACGATACTGGGCACGTCTCGTGGTGGCTTAATCGCGATGGCGTTAGCGGCAAGCAATCCTGATCGTCTGGCTGGTGTTATTCTGAACGATGTCGGACCGGTCATTGAACCGGTGGGTATAGCAAAAATCATGGATTATGTCGGCAAAGAACCAGTCGCGGCCACTTATGACCAAGCCGCCGCCCTTATCCAACAAGAAATGGAGCCAAAATTTCCGGGCGTCCCTTTGGAAGTCTGGAGGCAACAGGCTGAGATCCAGTATGCCAAGTCGAAAAGTGGATTGGAATTGCGGTATGATGGCGCGTTACGAAAAGCGCTGCTTGAACAAGCCGCGGCTGGCGCAACTCCTGACCTGTGGCTATTTTTCGAAGCCTTGCGAAACATCCCGACCGGTGTGATCCGGGGAGAAAACTCGGACGTTTTGGGGGTTGATACAGTGCAAAAAATGCATGAGAGGCATCCTGGTCTGATCTCGGTCGAAGTGCCAGATCGTGGGCACGTGCCATTTCTGAATGAACCACAATCACTGGCCATCATCCGCAAAGTATTGGACGCATCATGAGCACGTTGGAATTGATCGAGGCCGCGGCTCAACGGTTGAATGGACATGTTCGCGAGACGCCCTTGCTGTCCTCGCCCTTTTTGGATGAAATCGCTGGTCGTAAGGTTCTGGTGAAACCGGAGTGCCTGCAACATACAGGCAGTTTCAAGTTTCGCGGCGCTTGGTCTGCCATCTCTGCCTTGACCGAGGTTTCGCGCCAATGCGGAGTGATTGCCTACTCGTCGGGTAACCATGCGCAAGGGGTGGCATACGCTGCTGCGCAACATGGGGTGGCGTCAGTCATCGTTATGCCATCCGATGCACCGCAACTTAAAATCGATAACACGCGCGCCTTGGGTGCCGAGGTCGTATTGTATGATCGCGCCAATGAAAGCCGCGAAGAAATTGGCGAATCCCTTGCCGCAAAGCGAGGCTTGTCATTGATCCGACCTTATGACGAACCACTTGTCATCGCGGGCCAAGGCACGGTTGGTCTGGAATTAGCGCGTCAGGCAGGCGATGCGGGTGTCACCGAAGCCGATGTGTTGATCTGCTGTGGAGGTGGCGGCCTGACTGCCGGTATTTCGCTGGCGCTAGAGGGCCATTCCCCAGGATTGCGGCCCCGCCCATGCGAACCTGAGGGTTTTGACGATGTGAAACGTTCATTGCTGACAGGACACATCCAAAGTAACAATGCCGTCTCAGGCAATATCTGCGATGCGATCCTGACACCGCAGCCGGGAGATGTCACATTTCCGATCCTGAAGCGGCTTTGCGGTCCAGGACTTGCCGTCTCAGAGACAGAATCACTTCGCGCAATGGCGCAGGCTTTTCTGAGGTTAAAGATCGTTTTGGAACCAGGTGGCGCAGTTTCACTGGCTGCAGCGTTGTTCCGGGCGGATGAAATCAAGGGCGAAACGGTTATAGTCGTCGCCTCAGGCGGAAACGCCGACCCGCAGGTTTTTGCGCAAGCATTGGATTTCCTGACCTGACAACCCGCAGTGCGGGGTGCATATTTGATAGATCGGGTCCGTTTGGCGGAAACAGGCAGGATGGGATATTTACCATGAACATTGTCGACCTCGGGGATGTACAGTTGCATTGCCGAATTGATGGCGATCCGCATGGCGCCCCTTTGGTTCTGGTGAACTCGCTGGGAACAGATTTGCGTCTATGGGACCTCATGTTGCCGTTCTTACCCAATGGATTGAAAGTCATTCGCTACGACAAGCGCGGACACGGACTTTCGTCAGAACCACCGGGGCCATATTCCATGGGTGCATTAGTGCATGATGCAGAAAGGCTCTTAGATTATCTCGAAATCAAAGATTGCGTATTTGTCGGCCTTTCCGTTGGCGGGTTGATCGGTCAGGGACTGGCCGTCAAACGTATGGATACGGTACGAGCGCTAGTTTTGTCAAACACCGCTGCCAAGATCGGTACTCCTTCGATCTGGCAGGATCGCATCAATGCTGTGCAATCCGGTGGAATCGAAGCAATTGCAGACGCGACTATGGAACGTTGGTTTTCCCGTGATTTTCGCGCAAAACCGGAAATGAACCTTTGGCGTAACATGATGACACGACAGCCGGTTGATGGTTATTTGGGATGTTGCGCGGCCATTTCGGGAACAGATTTCTACACACCCACTAGCGGGTTACGCTTGCCAACGCTCGGCATCGCCGGCAGTGAGGACGGCTCGACCCCACCCGATCTGGTCCGCGAAACGGTTGATCTGGTACCCGGTTCCCAATTCGAGCTAATCAGACGAGCCGGTCATTTACCTTGCGTCGAACGTCCCAAGGAATACGCGACCATTCTTGCCGATTTCATGACCCGGATCGGTCACATTTAAAGGAGCCTTCTGTGACAGACTTTTTATTGATCCATGGTTCATGTCACGGTGCCTGGTGCTGGCGCGACCTTATTCCCGAACTAACTGGAATGGGGCATTCCGCGCGCGCAATAGATATGCCCAGCCATGGGTCTGATCCGACGCCTATCGCGGATGTTTCCTTGGATTTGTGTCGCGACGCAATACTTGATGCCTCAAGCCCGGAAACAATTGTCGTAGGACATTCGTGGGGCGGTTTTCCAATCAGCGCCGCGGCGGAGGCCGACCCAAAAGGGCTGCGTGGGTTAATTTACCTTTGCGCATATGTTCCAAAAGACGGGCTGTCGATGGCCGAAATGCGCAAACGTGCCCCACGGCAATTGATCGCAGATGCAATTGAAAAATCTGCGGACGGGCTTTCGTACAGGATGCTACCTGGCCGGGTGCAATCTCTGTTTTATCACGATTGTCCGCCCGAGGTTGTTAGCTATGCCCAAGCCAGATTGTGCCCGCAGGCAATCCGGCCACAGGAAACGCCGCTCAAAACTGGATCTAATTTTGCGAAAGTTCCCAAAGTATATATCCGCACGACCAATGACCAAACGGTACCAACAGAATATCAAGCCGAGATGAGTCTGTGCGCTGAACCGGAACTTCAACTGACCATCGACAGTTCCCATTCACCTTTTTTCTCACACCCGAAAAAATTGGCTGAGCTTATCACCCTTGCCGCTCGGAAGATGTAGTCAGTCCGCTGTTTTCAAAGGGCATAAAAAGGATTGGTTGCACGAAACGCGCGTTCGGTAGTCGCGTCGCCGGTTGCAGAATGCCGTTGAGAAATTAGTCAGTCGGCAAACCCTGCCCTTCATACCCGTCGCGCCTTGTTATTGACCGTCTTTCTGATGCCCGCAAGACTATAGTTAATTAGACAAGTACGACCAACGCGACGTAAACGACACGCGTTTGACGGAAACTGCCTTGCAGCTCGCATCGTGACAGTCCACCGTGGCGTCAAAAGTGAACGGGGACAAATATGCAAACCATCAAAGCCGCAGTTTGCCATGCTTTTGGCGACCCATTGGTCATCGAGGATATTCTGATCGCGCCGCCCGGTATGGGCGAAGTCGAAGTCACGTTGGAAGCCGTAGCAATTTGCCATTCCGATATTTCATATGCCAGTGGTGCCTGGGGTGGGTTTTTACCCGCAGTGTACGGCCACGAAGCCGCTGGTGTAATCACGGCATTGGGTGAAGGTGCCGGAGAATTCAATGTCGGCGACCCTGTGGTCGTGACACTCATCCGTGCTTGCGGCACCTGCCCGTCTTGCGCTGGCGGAAAGCCGACCATTTGCGAAACGCCTTATGACACCGTCAAAGGGCCGCTGCGTACGGCTGATGGCGAGCCACTGGAACAAGCTATGGCTTGCGGTGCCTTTGCTGAAAAAGTCGTGGTTAGCCATCGCCAGATCGTAAAAATACCTCAATCGATGCCAAAGGACGTCGCCAGTCTTTTGTCCTGCGGCGTTATTACCGGGGTTGGAGCAGCCGTTAACGCGGCGGCCCTGCGCCCAGGTCAAGATGTTGTGGTGATCGGTGCTGGCGGTGTCGGTCTGAACGCAATTCAGGGTGCGCGCATTGCCGGCGCACGTCGCATCGTCGCCGTAGACATGACAGAAGAGAAGCTGGATATCGCTAAAGAGTTCGGAGCGACTCATGGCGTCCTTGCGACTCTGAGCGAGCCGTGGAAGGCCGCTTACAAGGCTTTTGGTGGGCGAGGCGCGGATGCCGTTCTGATCACCGTTGGCGCGATACCGGCCTACGATCAGGCTCCGCGATACCTTGGACGCGGTGGCAAGGCCGTGATGATCGGCATGCCCCATTCCGGAGCGCAAGCCAGCTATGAGCCTGTAATTTTGGCCGCGGTTGCGCAAGGTATGGTTGGATCAAAAATGGGCGATGTAGTCATTCAACGTGATATCCCATGGATGGTCGATCTTTATGAACAAGGGCGGTTGAAGTTGGATGAATTGATTTCGGGCCGTTGGTCTTTAAGCCAGATCAACGAGGCGATCGAAGACACAAAAACTGGTTCAGCAAAGCGCAACGTGATCATGTTCGGCAAAGATTGAGTCCCTGAAAGGACAGCGAATGAAACTGCAGGATCTCGATATCATTGTCACTGCCCCGCCAGCCCCAGGGTGGGGCGGACGGTATTGGATACTAGTAAAAGTAACTACTGACACAGGTATTACCGGTTGGGGCGAGTGTTATGCATCGTCAATCGGGCCCGAAGCCATGCAACACGTGATCCGCGACGTGTTCGACCGACACATGGCCGATGAAAACCCTGAAAACATTGAGCTGATGTTCCGCCGAGTCTATTCAAGCGGTTTCACGCAGCGGCCTGACCTGACAGTAATGGGCGCATTTTCCGGCTTGGAAATCGCTTGTTGGGATATCCTGGGTAAGGATCGTAGCCGTCCTGTCTATGCGCTGTTGGGCGGGCGAATGAATGAAAAAATCAGGGCTTATACATATCTTTATCCACTGCCTCACCATAACCTCACCGACTTTTGGACTTCTCCGGAACAGGCCGGTGAATGCGCAGCTGAAATGGTGCGAAAAGGGTTTACTGCAGTCAAGTTCGACCCGGCTGGCCCATATACAATCCGGGGTGGGCATATGCCTGCAATGTCCGACATCTCAATGTCGGTCGCATTTTGCAAAGCTATTCGCGAAGCGGTCGGGGATCAGGCAGATTTGTTATTTGGGACTCACGGACAGTTCAATACAGCCGGCGCTATTCGTCTTGGCCAGGCGTTAGAGCCTTATTCACCTCTCTGGTATGAGGAACCGACGCCACCTGACATGATTGAGGATATGGCTCGTGTCGCCCGGAATGTACGTATTCCCGTGGCGACAGGCGAGCGGATGACCACCAAGGCAGAATTCGGGGCTGTTATGCGCGCAGGCGCGGCTGAAATTTTGCAACCTGCTTTGGGCCGCGCTGGCGGGATATGGGAAATGAAAAAAGTGGCCGCCATGGCTGAAGTGTTTAACGTGCAAATGGCACCGCATCTGTACGCGGGGCCAGTTGAATGGGCCGCTAACATTCACCTGGCAGCGTCGATACCGAACCTGTTGTTGCTGGAAACCATCGAAACACCTTTCCACGATCAATTGATTAAGGGGACGATCAAGGTTCAGGACGGTTTTGTGGTCCCTCCCACCGCGCCCGGCCTTGGGATCGAAGTCGACGAGGAGTTGGCGCGCGCGCACCCATATTCTGGGGATGGGCTGCATTTGCAGATGCAGGAAGATCCATGTGATTACGTCAACGGAAACGCGTTTCAGGGCGGCGCACCCGCGACAGAGGGGTGACAAACTTGACTTGAATAAGGCATATTGTGCCAACTCCAATCTGTCGACTGGACCTCCCGTGAACGCCCATCACCCTGGACCCAACGTACTACCCCCCGAGACGCCGCACAACATGAAGGAAAGCGCGGCCAATGCGGCTGCGTTCCTCAAGGCGCTTGGCCATGAAGGGCGCTTGATGATCCTTTGCCATCTTAGCGCCGGTGAGTACTCTGTTGGGGAGTTAGAGAAGCTTCTGGACATGCGTCAGGCGACAGTCAGCCAAATGCTTGCCCGTCTTCGCGAAGAGGGGATGGTCACAACCCGTCGGGATGGGAAAACGATTTACTATGCATTAAGTGACGGGAAGACTGCGCAGACCATCGAGCTGCTGTACAGTTTGTTTTGCGTTCCGACGACACAACCCGATTAGTTCGAGACATATCCAGCAATAACCTGCATTAGCTTGAATGCGGTGGCGGCGTCATTTTCGACCACGGCCAGGAATTCCTCTTCCCCAATGCGCAAACAAGCAAGATCTGACTCTGCGATCATGCTGAGCGCGCGGGGTTCTTTTCGGATCAAGCCGAGTTCACCTACTAAAGCCCCCGAGCCAACAGTCAAGATCAGTTTATCCGGCCCGTCAGGTTGTGGCAGATACAAACCTGCCTCGCCCTCAAGAACCACATATGCACCGTCGGTTGGTTGATCGTCCTTAAGAAAAATGACTTCACCAGCAGACGCGTTGAACCAACGCGCACCAAACGCAAGCAGCCGTAACTGCCTCCTGTCCAGACCCGAAAACAACGGTGTCTGTTCCAGTGCGCGCAGCTTACGCGCAAGGTCAGCAGAAGAGGCACTGTCTTCTTCCACGTCCTCTGGTTTTTCGTCTGTCACAACACGACCTTGGCGGATTTCAACGTACATGTCGAACACATTTGGATTCTGAAACTGATCATTGAGGTAGATGACCGTTGTTTCGGGCAGCAACTCACGCAAGTTTTTATATACGGCCACTTGCGTTTCCATGTCATAGCTAGCCAACGCATTTTCCAGAATAAGGATGTCGGGTTTTTTTATTGTTGCCCGGGTAAATGCGAGCGGCTCGGCAAAGACGGCGGGCAGGTTCTGACCGCCAAGCGCGACTGGAATGTCGTAAATTAGAGCCACCACAAGTGATCGTGCTCCATTTTCCGAAAGAACGTCAGCAATAAGTTTGCGAACCTCGTCAGACCGACCTCCCCCAATCTGACTGACTTTTCCGAATAGTGCATTCTCCATGACCGTGAGCCCAGGAGCAAATTCCGCTTGATTCAGCGGCACGAACACATCCTGCAAACGCTCCATTAACTTATCAGAATGACTGGCTCGTAATTCCAATATGCGGTTCTTCAATTCATCGGTAAATGCGGGGCCAATCTGTTCTGCAGATATAACGAAGGGAACAGCAAGCAAATTGGCCAGTTGCCCGTCATCCAACCCAGAAGCCCCTTCTTGCCGGGTGCGTTCTACGAGTTCGACGGCGGCTTCGTAAGTCTGTGCCTGAAGGCCGAGTTTGCGAAACAGCGGGTGATCCGTACCGTCCAAGCCAAAGATCTGACGCAGCATATCGATGACGTCACGGGTCAATCCAATCAAAGTCTCATCCAACCCCAATTCCCGTAATTGACCCAGAAAAACAGTCTGCTGGGCCAACAACTCTTGGGTGACGGGAACGCGCGGCGTTGCAAACAAAAGGTTCTCTGCGACAGGCAATGCGGGGTTGTAAACCTTTCGATCAAAAATCAACGCTTGTTGGTCAAGTTCGGCCCGTCGCACTGCCTGTTGCACAATGGGCCGCAGTTCAACCAACTTTCGGGCCAACGCTGGATGTTCTTCGGGATCAAAGACTTGGTCTGCTCCTCGCTGGAATAATGCTGCCCCCGACCCCATCCCGTCGATTAACTTCAACCACCAATCGCGCAGTTCTTCGGGACTTTTTAATCCCGCCAACGAGGGGTCAAGCCAATCGGCGCGGAAGGGATCGTCACTATTGCCTGCACGCAGAGTTTCGGCAAACTCCGAATCCGCCTCTGGTATCGAAACAGGTCTATACCGCATCGGCATCATCACATTATCGCCCAGGGAACCTTGGAACATTACAGGTCTCGAGGTCGCATAACCGATCCGTGCGGCCACGACTGCTTGATGCAACGATGCAAGATCATGATCGCCAATCTTGACATGCCCCGAACCGGGCAGGATTTCACGCGTCAAAAGCTCGGCCATTGCCCGCCGGTCTTCTTCGCTTGGGGCCGCTATTCCAATTGTTTTTCCGGCGGGAAACTTAAGGTTCAGATCGTCCAACACCTGATTTCCGTCCATGTCGCGCACAGAAACTCTGTCCAAAACAATGTCCCCGTTCAAATGCGGCCGATCTTTCGGCTCCCCTTCGAACAAAGCTTCGTCCTGCATTCCAGTGGGGGCAAACCGCTCGATTACCACGTCCCATCGAAGCGACATATCTTGGGTCTGGTTGTAATATGTCAAAAGCTCTTTCCACGGAGAGCTTAAGTCCTTGTAAGCCGCAAGCGCAGCTACCAATGCCCCTAACGATACGGACCCTTGTAAAACCAATAATCCGCCAACCAGATAAAACAAGAATGGTGTCAGTTGCGAGATGAAGTTATTGATAAACTTCATGAAAAACTTTTTTTGATAGATCTCGAAACGAATTGCAAAAAGCCTGCTCAGCTGATCTGAAATCATGGAGCGACGGTACCGCCAGCCGCCGTTGGCCCTCAGAGTGGCGGCACCTGCAGCATTTTCACCGATTTGCGCAGCCAGAACACGAACCTCTTGAATACGAGTTTTGTTCAACAGGTTGATTTGCCGTTGAAGCTTAGGAATGAGCCAAGCTTGCAGCGGTATCAATGCAATAGCTGCCAGCCCGAACCAGAAGCTCTGAAGGAACAGAAAGGACAGGATGGTTATCATCTGACCAGCTTGCAAGACAGGCTGACTGATCGCGTCACCCATCAACCCGCCCATTGGTTCGCTTTCAGCGGTGATCATCGAAACCATTTCGCCTTGGCTGACCCGCTCAAAATATGGCTGTGGGAACCTGAGCGCCCGATTGATCAATTGATAGCGAAAACGACGCAACATCCGTTCGCTCAGAATGCCCTTCATGGTGTTGATGCGCATTTTCATTAGACCGTGGGCCAAGACCGCGAATAAAAATGCGATGCATAGAATGATCAGGAACGTTGTCTGTGGCAGATCGAAACCCAACACATTTATGATCGAACTTGAAGCACCAATCGCGTCATTGATAATGCGCTTGGGCAATTCAAGCGTGAGGTATAGCAAAGGGAACAAAGTCGCTGTCACGGCCAGCAAGGTCAACTGATCGCGTTTGGAGTATTTCCAGATGAACTGAAAAATCGTTCGTTCTATGGAACCCGCCCCACTGCTGATCCGTCAGTCAAATCATTGATTTGAACGTGAATACAATACGAAGAATTTACCGCATTCATATCCGAATACGCAAATGAATTTCCGATTCGAGACAATTTTGCGTTGTGTGAACAAGTTCATTTGCACCTCACGGATTTCCACCCTAATCTTCTAACGAGGACGATATCGGGAGGATTCATTTGCCTGCGACGATAGGCACCGTGCTGCTTTTGCTCTGTCTACTGCAGATAAAGCACATGTTTGCCGACTATTACTTGCAAACGCCCAAAATGCTTTCGGGGCGTGGCACATACTTTCATCTCGGGCGGGCCCAGCATGCCGCTGTACATGTTTTGGGGTCAGTGATTATATTTGCTCTGTTCCGCGCGCCAGTGGAATTCATTCTAATTGTCGCGGCTCTGGAATGGATTGTTCACTTTCATATCGACTTTGCAAAGGCAAGCTACTCCGACAAGAAACGCCTACAACCAAATCAGGCGGCATTTTGGCGCGCGGCAGGGTTGGATCAGTGTTTGCACAACCTGACCTACATCGCGATGGCCTGGGCATGGGTTTTTTTCGCGGCCTAGTTTCTAAGGAACAATTGGCCGATTTCTTTTGATCGTGCGTAAAACCACGTTGGTTTGCGCGCTCGCAACGGCCGGAAGGCGGAAGAGAAATTCCTCGAGAAATACGTTGTACCCTGCCAAATCCTTGCACAAAACACGCAGATGATAGTCTGCCTGACCGGTGGTCGCGTAACACTCTTGAACGTCCGAATTCAGCTCAACCGCACGAATGAATTCGACGATTCTTTCCGGGTCGTGCCGGGTAAGGTGAACATGAACAATCGCTTCGAAATGCAGCCCCATAGCAGATGGATCGACAACCGCTCCGTAGCGTCGAATGATCCCGGCATCCTCAAGCGCGCGCACTCGTCGCCAAAGAGCTGACGGCGACATTCCCACCGCCTCGGCCAATTCCGCATTAGACATTTGACTGTCTTCCTGCAGCAGCTTCAGTATCCGATGATCTTTTTCTTCGATGAAAGTCATAGCGAATAAAATAGTCAATTTTTGACAATAATCGACCAAATTTTTCGACTGATGGTGCCTTAGGCTGATAAAAAGGTACGTATTTCCACGATTATCCGAGTAAAATAACCAAGAAATCTGGCAGACTTCGGACGACAGCATGAGCCACCACGAACCCTCACCCCGGACATACAAGTTACAAGACCGTTACGACATGACAGCCGGCAGGGTTTTCCTGACTGGCACACAGGCCTTGGCGCGGATCATGTTGGATCAGGCCCGTCGCGATAAGAAAGCCGGACTGAACACGGCCGGATTTGTCTCGGGGTATCGCGGATCCCCGCTGGGCGGATTGGACTTGGAACTTTGGCGCGCCCAAAAAAGGCTCAAAGACAACCAAATTAAGTTTATGCCCGCTGTTAACGAAGATTTGGGTGCAACGGCGATTTTGGGGGCGCAACAAGCTTCGCTTGATCCGAATTGCGAGGTCGAAGGGATCTTTTCCATGTGGTATGGCAAAGGACCCGGCGTGGACCGGTCAGGTGACGCCTTAAAACACGGTAACGCCTACGGTTCAGCCCCAATGGGCGGAGTACTGGTGGTGGCAGGCGACGATCATGGTTGCGTTAGCTCATCAATGCCCCATCAATCTGACGTGGCCTTTATGTCTTGGTTTATGCCGACGCTGAACCCGGCATCGGTGGACGAGTATCTGGAGTTCGGAGAATACGGGATTGCGCTTTCCCGCTTTTCGGGAGCGTGGATTGGATTCAAGGCAATTTCAGAGACAGTAGAAAGCGCCCAATCAATTGAACTAAGGCCAGATCGAAACTTCTCGCTGCCACAAATCGAATTGCCTGAAAATGGCCTGCATGTACGGTCAGCTGATTTGCCTTCTCCAGAAATTGAAACGCGTATTCAACACAAGTTGCGAGCCGTGCGTGCTTTTGCAGAAGCCAACCCAATTGATCGGCGGATATACGATATCGATAACGCTAAGTTTGGCTTTGTTACCACGGGCAAGGGGCATCTGGACTTAATGGAGGCACTGCGACTGCTTGGCCTTGATGAAGCCGCTTGTCGACGTCTGGGGATTGATATCTACAAAGTGGGAATGGTCTGGCCACTCGCCCGGCGCAATGCGCTGCGCTTTGTCAAAGGTAAGTCAGAAGTATTGGTTGTCGAAGAAAAGCGTGGGATCATTGAAAGCCAATTCAAGGAATACTTCTACGACTGGCCCGGTGAAAAGCCGCATAAGATGGTGGGAAAATACGACAGTCATGGCGAGCCTTTGATTCCATGGACCGGTGAACTCAGCCCATTGATGCTCGTCCCCATAATTTCCCAACGGCTTAACACGTTCTTTCCAGAAGAAAACCTGCCTGCGAAAGCTAGTGCGCTGACCGACACACCGCCTCAATTGCTCAACGTGCCCGGAGCTACTCGAACACCATATTTCTGCTCGGGCTGCCCACACAATAGTTCGACAAAAATCCCCGAATGTTCGACCGCAGCCAGCGGGATTGGTTGCCACGTAATGGCATCTTGGATGGACCGTCAGACCGTGGGTTATGCGCAGATGGGCGGCGAGGGTGTACCCCATGTGGTGTCTTCTCAATTCAATGGAGGCAAACACATCTTCCAGAATCTGGGCGAAGGAACATGGTATCACTCTGGTTCGCTCGCGATACGGCAGGCCGTCGCGGCTGGCACGAATATAACCTACAAGATTCTATATAATGACGCGGTCGCAATGACGGGGGGCCAACCTGTAGACGGCCCTGTCAGCGTCCCCGGCATCGCCCAGACATGCAGGGCAGAAGGAGTCGAAAGGATCGCGTTGGTTTCTGATAACATCAAGAAATTTAACTACTCCGACTTCCCCAATCGAACCAGCTTTCACGACCGCAGCGAAATGGACGCCCTGCAGCGTGAGTTACGCGATGTTCCCGGCGTGACTGTTTTGATCTACGAACAGACGTGCGCTACGGAAAAACGCCGCCGACGTAAGCGTGGCAGCATGCAAGACCCCGATAGGTTTGTCTGGATCAACCATCTTGTGTGTGAAGGCTGTGGGGATTGTTCGGTCACTTCAAATTGCTTGAGCGTAGAGCCTCGAGAAACATCGCTTGGCCGTAAGCGAAAGATAAATTTGAGCTCTTGTAACAAAGACTTTTCCTGCCTCAGCGGGTTTTGCCCCAGTTTTGTAACAGTCACCGGCGCAAAACGGCGTACACGAGAAATTGCGCTGAACCCGTGTGACTTAGAGGCAGCGCTGCCAGTGCCGAAATTGCCGTCCTTGGACAAACCCTTTGACCTGCTCGTGACCGGAGTCGGCGGCACCGGTGTCGTTACTGTAGGAGCTTTGATCTCCATGGCCGCTCATCTTGAGGGCAAAGGCGCTTCGGTTTTGGACTTCACCGGTTTCGCTCAAAAATTCGGAACTGTCCTAAGCTACATCCGGCTTGGGTCCGAGCCGCAAGCTTTGAACCAGGTTCGCATTGACCGCGGATCCGCCGATGCGGTTATCGGCTGTGATGCCGTAGTCAGTTCAGGGCCCAAGGCATCCGTTCACTACAGCACCAAAACACGCGTTATTCTGAACCGTGCCGAAATGCCAACCGGTGATCTGGTTCTGCACCGAGACGCGAAACTGAATATCGCAAGTCGTGAAAAAGCGATCCAGCAAGTTTTGGGGGCAAAAAATCTTTGGGGCGTGGATGCCAACGCTGCCGCCGAAAAGCTGCTGGGAGACGCCGTATTCGCAAATGTAATATTATTGGGATACGCGTGGCAGAAGGGTTTGGTCCCGGTTTCGGGAACCGCGCTGTCTCAGGCCTTTTTGCTTAACGGCACTGCGGTTGAAAAAAATCGGCTTGCGTTTGCCATTGGTCGCGTGCTTGCTGAACATCCTGATCGATTGGAAATTGATCTTAGCCAGCCGTCTTATCAAGAACCTTTGGATAAGATGGTCGACCGCCGGGCTGAATTTCTGAAGCACTACCAAAATACTAGATACGGCGAGGACTATACAAACCGGATCTCCGCCATTCGAAACGCTTTGCCCAACGCTGATGAAGAGTTGGTTCGGTCCGTCGCGCGAAATCTTTTTCGATTCATGTCTTATAAAGACGAGTTTGAGGTCGCGCGCCTGATGACCAGCAACGACTTTGCAAATGAGCTGTCAGACCAGTTCGAGGGGGATCTGAAGCTGTCCTACCACATGGCGCCGCCTTTGATGAGTTGGCGCAAAGATGAACAGGGACGCCCGATGAAATGGGAACTAGGGGTTTGGATACGGCCGATATTATTTGGTCTTGCCCACATGAAGGGTTTGCGTGGTTCGCCCCTGAACCCATTCGCTTATCACTCCGAAGCGCGTTTGCACCGGGATCTTCTGGATTGGTACAAAAAATTGCTAGCGAAACTGATTGCTGAGTACGATGAAAGCACGCACGAAGTTTGGATCAAAACTCTCGGGTGTGCAGATGGAATTCGTGGTTATGGCCCGGTCAGAAGCCGAGCCGCAACCTTAGCCCGCGCAAAGGTAGACAACTTATTGAACGGTCTACCGCATCAGACCACATGAGCCACAATTGAGTTCCGGTAAGTCTTGAGCCACAGATTATCCAGTTCGTCTATTTTGACTGGGTCAAAACGACTTTGGCATTCCCAATACCGACCGGAGGGCACGAAATAGCCCATCTCTGCTTCTTGTTTGAGAGCCTGTGTCATCCCTTTGAAGCTGGGCAGCGGCGCCGAATCCAAATTATTCTGAGAAACAGTAGGAAACACCAGCCTACTTTCCCCATCGGAAAGACGGACAACACTGCAATTTTGGGTAGCACCAAACAAAGCCAGCCGCGCGGACTTTGCCTCAAGAGAACGCAAGGTAATATCTGGCCGCAACGGATCGGCTGCCCCATTGCCATAAAAATGCGTATTTCCAGACCGGGGATAGACCATGTCGCATCCTAAAAAGGCCATCACCGATGGCTTCAACGCGGCCAAGGCCCAATACCCTGCAGTAAAGGCCATCGTCCCGCCCGCATATACAAATCCACCTAATTCGTTCTGCAGTGGCACATAATCCTCTGCCGTAACAACACGCTGGTTCGGGCCGACGTGGTGAGGCAGGTTATCGGTTGGAAAATCCTCGGGGTGAATAAGGAAATCCCAATCAGCCCTAATGCGCCACGCGTTGTTAATCGCGACGATGTGCGTGAAGCTATGGCTTGGCCAACCTCTTGCCATCAGCGCGGTTGGTGCGCTGCCAAGGATCAGTACATGAGGTTTTTTTTGTTCCATAACGAGTTTTTTCTCATCCGCATTTCCGGGAAACTTAATCCGTTCGGACGAGGAATCTAGCCCAGAACCGAAAAACTGCTGTCCTCGTTGATAGGACGTTTGCGAGAGTAAAAGCCAACGTCAATTGTCCGCTTGATATAGGGCAATTCGAATTGCATCGGCTGCGAGTCGTGATCCGCTCCACCCTCACAGTATTCGATTAGGTTTGCCATCATCTTTCCAGCAATGGGCGCGTTCTTGTATTGGTTCCCACTGGTGCCACAGGCCATATAAAACCCTGGCAAACTGGACTTGTCATAGATCGGAATCCAATCGGTTGAGGCATCGTATAGGTCGACGACTCCGCGCGTTTTGGACGGAATACCAAGGCTTGGAACTCGCTGCGCATAACGCATCGCCTGAGTTGTCCATTGATCTGTAAAATCTCGATTATAGTTCTGGTCGTCCTCACACCATTGATGCGGGTCACATTCGGGATCCTCGGATCCGATCAGTATGTGGTTCCCGTGTTCAGGCCGGCAATAAAGCGAAATGTCACTATCCGAGACGATTGTACCTTGGTTTTCAAAATCAAATCCTTCGGGCGCAGGTACGTGCACGACTTCCTGTCGCAAAGGACGCGTTTCAATGGTCATGTCATCCAGAACACCCGCCCTTCCGTTTATGATAGATGACCCCGGCCCCGCTACATTTATCACGACCCCAGCCTTGATTTCTTCGCCAGAGGTCAAACGGACGCCGGACACCCGACCATCTTGGGTCAATATTTCCGATACTTCGGATGCAGTCCGAACTTGTGCGCCGTGTTGTTTTCCCGCGTCCATCAGGTTTTGAGCTGAAAGTGCCGGGTCAGTAACATAACCTGCCTTTGGCCAAAAAACCGCGCCATTCATCTGATTGCCATTTGGATGGCCAAACTCAGGGTCGTCCATACGTCGCGCCGGAGCATAACTGTCCAACGCATAAATTGGCAGCCGCGATTTTATCTGTTGTGGAGACCAATCCTCGAACGGGCAATCAAGTTGCGCGCTATACTCTTTGTGCTTGTCCAGAAGGCCGTTGGCTTCTGTCTTCATCACAAGACAACCGGTTTCACGGAACTGCGCCAACTGCGTGTCGTCCGGCAACCCCAGGTACTCGCTCCAATCGCTCCAGTAATGGTAACCTTCCCAAGCAAAGGCCGTCCCGTCAAAAGTCGAATAGTGCATCCTGATAATTGCGCAAGATCCGGCCGTTGACCCATGCCCAACCTGTGAATTCCGGTCCAACGAAAGGGTCTTCCAACCTTTCTTGGCCAGTTCAAACGCTATTGCGGCGCCAATAACTCCGGTTCCGATTATGATTGCATCTGGTTGGCTCATGACTTGTCCCCCTGCCAATGGCGCTGCGAATAGGCTCCAAACTCTTGCACTTCTTCGGGTTTCGGTTCGACCCCGGTAAATACGTAAAGGTAATGGGGAACCATCGATAACCGTGTTTCCATCGGCTCGTTCAATTGCGCCAGATCGTATCCTATCTGCATGTAGTAAAGTACCCGTGCCCGTGTTTCGGCCTCAATCTCCGGATAGCCATACCTTGCGAACATGGCGTGCAAAGCCTTCAGCCGTTTTGCATCGGATTGGTCTAGAATTCGGCGAACTTTTCCTGATTTTCTGGCCCAGTCTCTTACCGCAAAATCCAGCGCGGTGTCGAACAGCGATGTATTAACGACGCACCGGTGTACATTACAAACCGCTGCAGTAATTGTATCTGCCGGAGCTTCGGCTTGCCTGATCAAACCTGCGGTATTTGTAGCCTGCCAACGAGCCAAAAGGGCGTCGAGCAACTCCTGCCTGGACTTGAAATACCAATAAAAAGACGACCGCGAAACAGCCATCCTCTCTGCCAGGTTCAAGACCTTGATCTGGTCCACACCGTCCGAGATCAGAACGTCCATCGCCACGTTCAACCAATCGTCCCGTGTTACTTTTACGTTACCGACCAGCGGTTCGGCTTCGGGATCATCGCGGTGCAGAATAGGCTTCGTATTCATTTAGCTCTCCGGTGGCGCTCCGCCTTCTTCGGTTCTGCGTGCGATGAAATCATGCAACGCACCGATACGATCGCTGTCGCTGGGCGGAGCCTTGAAATCGTTCAGAATACCCTTCCACACCCCTGTCGCACGCTGGTTGGCATCGACCGAGCCACGTTCAGTCCATGTTCCGAAATTGGCGTAGTCATGCAAATGAGGCTCATAAAATTCTGTGTTGTAACGTTCCATCGTCTGGCTGGAGGCAAAGAAGTGACCACTGGGTTCAACTTCGCTGAGGGCGGTATCAAAACCTATTTCAGAGGTTCCTGCCTGCGCACCGGCACACAACTCCGCGATCATGTTCAATACTTCGGCGTCACAGATCATCTTTTCAAATGACACTGTCAGGCCGCCTTCCAGCCAGCCAGCGGAGTGAATGATGACCGTCGCCCCAGCCATCAGGCAACCCCACAGGCCGAACTGGTTCTCATTCGCGGCTTGGACATCGTTGATATTTGCTGCCGACCCTGCCGCTGACCGCCAAGGCAAACCCAAATGCCGGGCCAACTGCCCTGCTGCCAAAGATGCTTGAAAATGCGAGGGCGTTCCAAATGCAGGCGCTCCCGATTTCATGTCTACATTGCTGGTAAACGTGCCATAGCAAACGGGTGCGCCCGGATTGGCAATCTGCGTAAGCGCGAGAGCCGCCATCGCTTCGGCGTGCGACAACGTAATTGCGCCCGCCACCGTGATCGGCGCCATAGCGCCCATCAACGTGAAAGGTGTGATTATAGACATTTGACCATATCGGGCGAAATCAATCAGCCCCTGAGCCATCGGGATGTCCAGTGTACGAGGGCTATTGGTATTAATTATCGTGTAGCAATACGCATTGCTGGTAAATTCCTCGTCAGACAACCCACGCGCCATTGCCAGCATTTGGAAACAGTCCGACACCTGCGGAGTGCCACGCGAAAAGAAGAACGGGAACTTGTCCGTAAGCTCCATCTGCGCCTTGGTTGTAAAGTAATGCCTGAGATGGGTCGGAACGTCCTGTGGTTCGACCTGTGGCGAAATCATCTGGAACACATCGAAATGATGGGTAAGTTTCAGAAACTCCAAGTAGTCCTGACCAGACGCGGGCCGACGACCCCGAACGAGATCGGTTGCATTCGGCGCCCCTGCCCCCGGCTGAAAGACCAGCGAGCCAAGTTCCAAAGTGAAGTCTCGATGTCGCGCACCAGCGCGGCATAAGATGGACTTAGGAGCCGACGCCACAGCTGTTTCAACTATGTCGCGCCCGATAAAGACCATTTCGCTGTCTTCATCCACCCTTGCCCCCGCCTTTGCATAAAGACGCCGCGCCTCGGGCAGCAGAACTTTGATCCCCAATTCCTCCAGCATTCGAAGCGCTGTTTCGTGCATGTCAGCGATTTGATCGGCCGGGAACACCTCCATCAGAGGAAATGGGTTTCTCAGCTGGCGGTAATTTACATCTCGAATGACGGCGGGTGATGCATCGGGCCCTCGCCCACGTCGCCGCCTGCCACGCGAAAGGGATTGAGACGTCGTGCTCACGCTCTCATTACCTTACCTTGAGGGTCATAAGGTGACGGTGCGATTACTTTGGCAGGCCGTTCAACACCGACTACATGCACGGTCAATTCCGTTCCCGGTTCCGCTTTGTCGCGATCCACCAGCGCCATCGCCAGCGACTTGCCGGTATAGTGGCCGTAACCGCCTGACGTCACAAACCCGACACGTTCTCCTCCGGCCCAAACCGGTTCATACCCGCTGGCGTCTGCATCCATCGCATCCACTTCCAAGGTAACCTGAACCTGAGATGGGCCGTTGCCTTCGCGCTCGGCAACTGCCGCATCTTTGCCGACGAAGTCTTTATCCCAATCGATCCAACGATCCATTCCGGTCATACCAGGCGTATAAAGCTGCGTGAACTCGGCCGACCAGATGCCAAAGCTTTTTTCAAGCCGGGTAGACAGCATCGAATTGAACCCGCATTCGCGAATACCTTCGCCAGCCCCGGCTTCCAGCAACATTCGACGCAACTTGATATGATCACCATAGCGGCAATTGATCTCGTACCCTTTTTCGCCTGTGACAGACATGCGCGCGACCCGGGCACGTACAAGGCCGATGTCGAAATCTCCGCAGCCCATGAACTTCAGGTCCGAGATATCCTGTTCGGCCAATCGTTCGACAACCTGTTGTGATTTGGGGCCGACAACGGCGAATCCGCAATATTCCTCACCCAGGTCACGAATATTCACTCCCTCGATCATGTGATCGTCAAACCAACGCATATGCCAGGCGCGAAGGTAGTAACTGCCCATGATCCACCATGTCCCATCGCCCCAGTTGAGGACAGTTAAATCGCCCTTGAGCCGCCCGTTCTCACCAAGCATGGGTGCCAGCTTTGCCCTTCCCGGCGCAGGCAACTTCGAAGCCATGACTTTATCAAGCCACACCTGGGCATTCGGCCCCGCGACTTCAAAACGAGAAAAGCCCGAGATATCCATTAAACCCACGCCTTCGCGGATCACTCGGCACTCTTCGGCCACAATATCATGCGCATTTGACCGTTTTAGAGTTGGCGTTTCTTCAAACCCTTTGGGAGCAAAATACAGAGGAACTTCAAGATCCCAGCTTACGCCCCACTTGCACCCAGCTTCGGTCATCGCATCGTGAGCCGGGGCCATTTTGAGCGGACGACCAGCGGGTAGTTGTTCGTTTGGATAAGTCATCACGAAACGGCGCGAATAAAACTGACCCGTGGTTTCTCGGATATAACGTTTGTTTTGCGCGAAGTCCCCATAACGAGCCACGTCCATCGGCCATGCGTCAGCTTCCGGTTCACCGTGGATCATCCACTCGGCAAGTGTCTTGCCGACACCGCCGCCTTGAAGAAAGCCCGCCATGACCGCACACGCCGACCAGTAACCACGTTTGCCGGGTACCGGGCCTACCAAAGGGTTGCCGTCGGGTGAGAAGGTAAAGGCACCGTTGACCCATGTTTTGATGCCAACATTCTGAATCGAGGGGTAACGTTCAAAACCAAGTGTCAGTTCATTCTCAATCCGGTCAAGCTGTTCCTGAAACAGCTCCTCTCCATAATTCCAGGGCGCACCATCCATAGCCCAGTGTTCGTGATCGACCTCATAAATGCCGACCAGCACACCCTTTTGGTCCTGCCGCATATAGGTGAACCCTTCGAGGTCCACGGTCATTGGCATTTCGAAGTCTGCTTCCGCCACTTCGGGCACCGTATCCGTTATCAAGTAATGATGCTTCAGGGGTGAAACCGGCAGCTCGACCCCGGCCATACGTCCGACTTGCTTGGCCCAAAGACCTGCGGCGTTGACAACATGTTCGCAGGTTATCGTGCCTTTGTCGGTCACGACCTGCCACCCGTCTGCTGTCTGGATCAACTCGTCGACCTTGGTTTCCTCGTAGTATTCTGCGCCGCGTTTCTTTGCAGCCGTGGCATAAGCCTGAACCGTGCCGGTCGTGTCGATATACCCTTCGCGATCAGCCCACATGGCACCCAAGACACCCTCAGTGGACATTATCGGACAACGCTTTTGCGCTTCTTCCGGGCTAAGAAGTTCGCAATCGTCAATGCCGATGGATTGGAAAATTCGATAGTTGGCCTGCAACCACTCCCATCGTTCGGGGGTTCCGGCCAGCGTCAACCCGCCAGTCATGTGAAGACCGATGTTCTGACCGGATTCTCTTTCGATCTCACTTAATAGGTCGATAGTGTAGGCTTGCAGAGACGCCATATTGGGGTCGGCGTTAAGCGCATGAATGCCGCCTGCTGCATGCCAGGAAGACCCTGATGCAAGCCGCCGCCGTTCGAGCATTACAACGTCCGACCAGCCAAATTTAGCAAGATGGTACAGAACCGAGGCGCCCACCACGCCACCACCAATGACCACTACGCGATATTGGGATTTCATCCCGACCTCCCCTGGATGATGTTGAGGCGTACGCTAGTGGTACTGTTCAATTCTGTCTAGACATTTCTGTCTAGTTCATAAAACGTTGGATTACCTACACCCGCGCGAAAATCATAGATTTGCGCTGGGTCGGCTTTGAATCGACTTAAACCAAGCCAAAGTGGCACTGTTTTCAGTTGGAATACGCATCCTTATGACTCTTGCAAAATCCACAAAGACGAATGCTGAAATGTCAGCCAGAGAAAAATCGCTACAGGCTACATAGGCGCTGTTTTGCAATCTTTCCTCCAATAGTTCGAAAAATGCCGCCACGCGAAGCTTCCCGCGTTCTGCCAATTCCGGTATCTGCGCGTAGTTAACGCGCCCTGGGATTGCCCGGTCTTCAAACGCCGGATGCGAATTTCGAAGAGCGTCGGCTATTGGCGCGCCACCCTGTTGCTCGACAATCGCATTCCACATCAGGACCGCTCCCTTTTCGTCCGGAGTTCTCCCCATAAGTGGCGGTTCGGGGAAACTGGCCTCCAGATAGGCTGCTATACCGAGGTTTTCGGTTAGCGTCGTTCCGAGATCGGTAACTAATACTGGAACAGTGGCACTCGGATTCACGGCAAGAAAGGCCGCATCGCGCTGTTCTGCGCGCGCAATCGAAATTTCGCGGGTTTCGATATCGAGCCCTTTTTCCGCGATGAACATTCTCGCGCGTCGAGGATTTGGTGCCGTCGAACAATCATAAAAAAGCATCGCCAGTTTCCCAGTAGAGTCAGATTTCAGGAATTTAGAGCGCTGGTTTTGGCCGAAAAGAGAAGGTTCAATTCGTGATTAAAACGCAGCTCATCGTCTGTAAATAAAACACCGCCCTGCGACAGCGCCCGGCGGCAGATGCAGTTCCTGCAGACCGTCGAAATACATTCTGTCACTTGAAACCATCAAGCCACCCGGAGCCAGCAATGGTTGGACAAGTGGCGAAACCAGCTTGGCAAAGGCATCATTCTTTTCGCGGTTGTGACCGCCAAGATCAGCATGAATCAAACTGGCCGTGGCACCGAAACGATCAACCGAAGCCGGCAGAGTTTCGCGCACGTCGCCTAGAATCACCCGATTTTCGGGAGGCGTAGAATCGGGGTGAGAAGCCACTGCGCGTTCGAACACGTAAATGGGGCGGTCCAGAATATGTTTTTTCATGTGGTGGTACGTCCGACCGTTGCCCAAACCCAACTCGATAACCGGGCCGGGAAGATCCGACGTTTCAGAAATGGCAAAATCCAGACAGGCGCGTTGCGACACCATTCGATCAATAAACAGATCCAGACGGCTTTGATTGTCGGACACAAGAGACCTCTTTCTTTTTTCCACGCCCACGACAAAGCAGGGCCGACCGAGCCGTTGATTACAAAATCTCAACCTATTGTGTAGGCAAACATGCCATTATTTAGCAATTCCGCGACAATTCTGCCAAAGAAGGTGTTTGACTACCGCGCCCCAACCGCGCGAAAGTGCTTCAAAAAGTCAGGGAGTTCACAAAGCCGATGTTGATCCACGGCCAACCGGGTGGAAAACCCGAATGACCGCGTTGCTGTCCGTACAGGATCTTAGCATCGGGTTTGGCGCGGGTCCGTCCGTGGTCCAAAACGTCAGCTTTGAAGTCGAGCCTGGTCAAACGCTTGCTCTTGTGGGTGAATCCGGATCCGGAAAGACAATATCGTGCCGGGCTGCGCTGCGCATTTTGCCACGCACGGCGCAGATACGCAGCGGTTCCATCACCCTGAACTATTCAAAAGGAACTGCTGATCTTATCGCCGCCAGCGAACGTCAAATGCGCGACATCCGAGGCGACCGGGTTTCTATGATTTTTCAAGAACCCATGCGGTCGCTATCCCCGCTACACAAGATAGGCAATCAAGTCAGCGAGGTTTTGTGGCTGCATCACAGAACATCAGAAGCGGAAGCCCGCAAAAAAGTGCTGACCCAATTCGAACGGGTCGGTTTCCCCGACCCGGAACGGGCCTATAATTCTTACCCATTTGAATTGTCTGGCGGAATGCGTCAACGCGCGATGATCGCGATGGCCATGGTGTCAAAACCTGAACTCCTGATTGCGGACGAGCCGACTACAGCGCTGGACGTGACCACTCAGGCACAAGTTCTTGGCCTAATAAAAGAACTGCAGCGTGAAACTGGCATGGCCTTGATCCTTGTAACGCATGATCTGGGAGTTGTCGCAAATATGGCAGAGCAAGTAGTGGTCATGCACAAGGGCCGCGTTATGGAGTCAGGCTCCGCCGGCCCCATACTCAGTGCCCCTGCTCACCCCTATACAAAACAGCTTTTTGACGCCGCTCCGGCTATCCCGGAACAAGACGCCGTGGGCCTGCCGATGCCAAGCGAGGATCTGATCCTCGAAATGATCGATGTGTCAAAGACTTATACCATGCGTTCCAGCAAAGCATGGAAGGCCGATAAGCTTATCCATGCTTGCCGGGGCGTAGATTTGAAACTGGCGCGTGGCAAAACTCTGGCTATCGTAGGCGAAAGCGGCTCGGGCAAGACGACTGCTGCGCGAATCGCTTTGGGGGCGGAACTTCCCGACCCCGGCGGACAGGTCCTGTTCCGTTCATCTGAAGAGGCCAACCCAATAACGGTAAATCAGATGTCGCGAGCAGAACGCAATGCGTTCCAGCGCAAGGCACAAATGGTCTTTCAAGATCCCTATAGTTCGCTCAGCCCGCGAATGCGTATCCAGGATGCCATGACTGAACCGCTTGAGATCCATAAATTGGGTACTGTGGCAGAACAAAAAGACAAAGCTGCAGAAATGCTCACGCGGGTTGGGTTGAATGCAGACATGCTGAAACGCTATCCCCATGCATTCTCAGGCGGCCAACGCCAACGTCTTTCGATTGCCCGAGCAATGATGTTGGACCCTGCCTTGATCGTCTGCGACGAGCCGACTTCGGCGCTCGACGTTTCTGTTCAAGAACAAATCCTCACGCTCTTGGAACATCTGCAGGACAGCTTGAACCTGTCGTATTTGTTCATCTCGCACGATCTAGCTGTCGTGGCACGCATTGCCGACGAAGTAGCTGTTATGCGGCAGGGGCTGGTCGTGGAACAGGCCCCACCAGAAACTTTGTTTTATAACCCCCGGCATCCCTACACCAAAGCGCTGATCGCAGCGCAACCAGAACCTGACATAAACAGGCCGATCGACCTTAAACTGGTTGCTTTAGGCGCGGGTTCGCCCGACAGTTGGGAAGATGCCTTCCGTTTCTCCGACTCCATGATACCCTCACTAATAGAGATGGAGCCTGGCCATAAGGTACGTTGCCATGTTTAAGACTACCCGTGATACGTTTTTTGTCGCTTCGCTGACCTTGCTGGGTATGCTGCCCACGAACGCATTTTCCAATTCGGAATTGCAGGAAAGCGCGTTCTGGAAATCCGAAGTCGACAGTGGCGACCTGCCGCCGGTTCAGGATCGCATTCCTTCCGAACCACTAGTAGTGGACCTCACCAAGAAAGGGCGCGAACTGGGCACGCCGGGCGGCACATTGCGTACTATGGTCACGCGATCCAAAGACATTCGCCAGATGGTCGTTTACGGCTATGCCCGCCTAGTAGGTTTTGACAACAACTACGAACTGGTTCCCGATATTCTTGCATCGTTCGAAAACGAAGATAACCGCAAATTTACACTCAAGTTGCGCGAAGGGCATAAATGGTCTGACGGCTCACCATTCACGTCGGAAGATTTCCGCTATTGGTGGGAGGACGTTGCGAACAACGAACTGCTCAGTCCTTCTGGCCCACCAGATTTTCTGCTTGTCGAAGGTCAGTCTCCGACGGTGAGTTTCCCCGACGAAAGAACTATTGTCTATGAGTGGGAAAACCCCAACCCGAGTTTCTTGCAGTCTTTAGCCCAAGCTCGCCCACCGTTTATTTATCGACCTTCGGAATTCCTGAAAAAATACCATGAGAAATTCGCTGATAGTGAGGAGTTGGCTTTTGCTGTTGATGACGCGCGCGTAAAAAGCTGGGCGGCTTTGCACAACAAGCTGGATAACCTCTACAAATTCGACAATCACGAACTACCGACTTTGCAGCCATGGCTGAATGCAAGCTCGGGAAAGAAAATCCGGCACAACTTTGTACGAAATCCCTATTATCACAGGATCGATACGAATGGTGTGCAACTGCCGTATATCGACGTGGTTGAAATGGAGATTGTCGCCCCCGGACTGGTGGCTGCCAAAACAAACGCCGGCGAATCGGACTTGCAGGGGCGCGGTCTCGCATTCCGAGATGCCTCGATCCTTAAGAAAGGCGAGGCAGAGGGCGGTTACACTACCCTACTGTGGAAAACCGGGGTGGCTTCTCAGATCGCTATATATCCGAACCTGAATTTCTCAGACGATGCATGGCGCGATGTGCTGCGCGATGTCCGCGTAAGGCGAGCTCTATCTCTGGCAATTGACAGGGAGACAATCAATCAAGCTCTCTATTTCAAACTGGCCAAACCCGGGGCGATGTCAGTTCTGCCAGCCTCGCCTTTCTATAGCGAGGAAAACGCACAGTCATGGGCCCAGTTTGACCCCGAGCAAGCCAACGCTCTGTTGGATGAGGCTGGATTGGACCAGCGCGACGGCAACGGCATTCGGAAACTGCCTGATGGTCGCCCAATGGAGCTGGTGATCGAAACGGCCGGGGAACGGCAAGAGGTAGAAAACGCCTTGCAGATTGTTACCGACAACTGGCGAGACGTCGGGGTCAAACTTGTCATGCGCCCGCTGGATCGGGACATTCTGCGAAACCGGGTTTTTTCAGGCAATACGATGGCATCGGTCTGGTTTGGATGGGACGATGGTATTCCACAGGTGCACACGTCTCCTGCATACTTGGCACCGACCGATCAAGTCTTTCTTGCTTGGCCGAAATGGGGGCAATTCTACCAAACAGGTGGCGATGCCGGTGAACCGCCAGATTTGCCCGAAGCTGAGCGTTTGATGACACTTGCACACGATTGGGAAATTGCGGCGACAGACGAAGAACGCACGGCCGCTTGGCGTGAAATGCTGGATATTCACGCAGATCAGTTGTACGCGATCGGCATCTTAAATGGGGCTCCGCAGCCCATAGTCGTTTCGAACCGACTGCGCAACGTACCCGAGCAAGCCATGTGGGCGTGGGAGCCGGGTGCGCATTTTGGCATCCACCGCCCAGACGAATTCTTCTTCGCCGACTGAGTCAGGAGCAGCCATATGGTCATGCTGCGCTACGCAGTGTATCGCTTTTTCACGATGCTGCTGACGCTGTTGGTGGTCTCGGTCCTGATTTTCGTAATTATCAACCTTCCACCAGGCGACTACCTCAGCAATCAGATCGCGGAATTGCAGGCCTCGGGCCAGTCTGCCGGTGTGGCTAAGGCAGAGTTCCTAAGAAAGGAATATGCTCTGGACCGTCCAATGTGGGAGCAATATTTGATCTGGATGGGTTTCTGGCCGGGACCGCATGGTTTCGAAGGCTTATTGCAGGGAAATTACGGTTGGTCGTTTGAGTTTGACAGGCCCGTGTCCGAGATTGTAGGCGACACGCTTTGGCTAACCGTGGTGGTTAATCTGGCAGCGATCCTGTTTGTATACGCTGTTGCGCTTCCTCTTGGTGTCTTGGCCGCTGCTCGGTCCAGAACGTGGATCGATTATACCTCTGCTTTCGTGGGGTATCTTGGACTGGCAACACCCAACTTTTTGTTGGCTCTTATCTTGTTCTATTACGGGCACCGGTATTTCAACCTACCAATCGGTGGCTTGATGGATCCAATATACGAAGGCCAACCGATGAGTTGGGATAAGCTGAAATCCATTCTGGTTCACTTGATCGTCCCGACATTTGTAATTGGCACTTCTGGCGCGTCGGCAATGATGCAACGCCTGCGGGCAAACATGTTGGACGAACTCGGTAAGCCTTATGTGGAAACTGCTATTGCAAAGGGCATGTCCCCGTCGCGGATGCTTACAAAGTACCCACTGCGTGTGGCCTTCAACCCATTCGTCGCGGACATCGGCAACCTCTTGCCGTCAATGGTCTCAGGTTCGGTTCTGGTTTCGGTTGTCCTTGGTCTTCAGACCATTGGTCCGACCCTATTGACGGCTCTAAAGACGCAAGACCAATTCTTATCAGCCTTTATTCTGATGTTCGTGGCACTGCTAACACTTATTGGCACCATGATATCGGATATTCTTCTTGTCATGCTGGACCCACGCATTCGATATGAGGGGCGTGAAGCATGACCGACAGACCAGACGACCGTTTCGTAGACGATGCCCCGTTCGACCCAAACGCATCCATACAGCAATTGGAGCGCGCGGATCTTGATGCCCCGAACTGGGTTCTGGTTTGGCGGAAGTTTAAAACCCACAAACTTGGCTTGATCTCAGGCATATTCCTGTTGTTTTGCTATCTGATGTTGCCCTTTGCAGGGTTCATTGCACCCTATGGGCCTAATGACCGAAACGGGGAACATCTTTATGCACCGCCGCAATCCGTCAACTGGTTCCACGAAGGGGAATTTGTAGGCCCATTTGTTTATCCCATTGTAGCCGAGGCTGATCTTGAAACTTTTCAATGGAAGTTTGTTCCTGATACCGAAGATCCACGCCCAGTTCGGTTTTTTTGCGAAGGATCGGAATACAAACTAGCAGGGCTGATCAAGACGGACACCCATCTTTTCTGTGCGCCTGAAGGTGCGACTTTGTTCCTTTGGGGATCAGATCGCCTTGGTCGTGATGTATTTAGCCGAATTTTATACGGCGCTCAGCTATCGTTGACAGTTGGCCTAATCGGAATTTCGGTGTCGTTCTTTCTAGGCATTCTTTTCGGATCTATGGCTGGGTATTTTGGTGGCAAGATCGACTGGGTTATCAACCGTGTTATTGAAATCCTCCGCTCATTGCCCGAATTACCTTTGTGGCTCGCTTTATCCGCTGCTGTTCCATCGAACTGGAGTCCTGTGGCGGTGTTCTTCATAATATCGATTATTCTGGGCATCCTCGACTGGCCTGGGCTCGCCCGATCCGTTCGTGCCAAGTTTCTGTCGCTGCGAGAAGAAGAATACGTACGTGCCGCCGAGATGATGGGGGCAAGTTCGGGTCGGGTGATCCGAAAACATTTGCTGCCGAATTTCATGTCTCATCTTATCGCCTCGGCCACGCTTTCTATCCCCGCGATGATCCTAGGTGAAACGGCACTCAGTTTTCTTGGCCTCGGTCTGCGTGCCCCAGCAGTAAGTTGGGGTGTGATGCTGAACGACGCGCAGAACCTAGCGTCGATCGAAATTTACCCTTGGACTGCAATCCCAATGTTGCCAATCATCGTTGTTGTTTTGGCATTCAACTTCCTTGGTGACGGCCTGCGCGACAGTTTGGATCCGTACCAACAATGAGCCTTCTTGCCTCTCTCCCGGCCCCCGGTACTTTTGAGTCTGCGGGCACAGGCGACCTGCCCAGCGCCTTTGCTGTTTCAGAGCTGGCGACATTGAGTTACGCCGCTGTGGGGCAAGAACTTTCCCGTCTGATGACAGTAACAAACCTGACCGCGAATAGTCAGTCGGTGTCAGTTGACCATCGTCTTGCCTCGCTATGGTTCGGCGAATCCTTTAAACCTGACGGCTGGCAGATGCCAAGCTTGTGGGACGCCGTTGCCGGGGATTACCGTGCAGCGGACGGCTGGATCAGATTGCACACCAACCTTCCTCACCACAGGGCGGCCGCGCTGGGGGTTCTAAAAGCCGAAGTAGATCGGGAATCTGTGGCTAGGGCTATTCGCCGATGGACCGTTGCCGATCTTGAAAGCGCGATCGTTGCCGAAGGTGGCGTCGCCGCCGCCATGCGAAGCCGGGCTGAGTGGCAGGACCATCCTCAGGGCCGGGCAATTTCTCGCGACCCGCTCATAGGCTGGCAGTCTCCAAGAGGCGTCAAGCTTCGTGATCGACCACAAGCATCCGTAAGCCGACCCTTGGCTGGGTTAAGGGTTTTGGACATGACACGCATTTTGGCCGGGCCTGTGTCGACCCGAACACTTGCCGGTTTCGGAGCAGATGTTTTGCGTATTGATCCACCTGGCTGGGACGAACCGGGGGTCATAACAGGTGTTTCTTTGGGTAAACGTTGTGCCTATCTGGATTTGAAATCGCAATCAGGGCTGGATCGCCTGAGAGAGCTTCTTGCCCAAGCAGATGTATTTATTCACGGTTATCGCCCCGGCGCCCTGGATTCGCTCGGCCTGACTAAAACCGCACGTGACGGTTTGGCTCCGAACAGAATCGAAGTTACTCTGGATGCTTACGGTTGGCAGGGACCTTGGGCCAACAGACGCGGCTTTGACAGTTTGGTGCAAATGAGCTCAGGCATTGCGCACGCCGGAATGGAATGGGCTAACGCTGATAAACCTACTCCGCTACCAGTGCAGGCATTGGATCATGCGACGGGCTATTTGATGGCGGCGGCAGCGCTGTCCGCAATGGCCGAAGCTGCGTCTGGACACACAGTCATGACAGCACGCCTTTCCTTGGCTAGGACTGCCGAACTGTTGGCCAGCTTAGCCAAGACCGGCACTGAGGGAAACATTACCACCGCTTCAATTGAGGATTACTCTCAAACGCCGGAAGATACAGGATGGGGGCCCGGTCACCGCCTAAAGCCCGCTTTAACCGTTGGACCCGCAAACATGCGTTGGAATCTGCCCGCTGGTCGGCTGGGCACTTCTGCCCCGGAATGGGCTTCACTCGGCGATTGAATTTTGCGCTGGGCCAAGTAATCCCGAAACACCAAAACAGCAAAAGCTTTATTGACGAAGTATGCCAAGGCGTCTTGGACACTCCCTAGCGATCATCTCCACCAGGGCCAATGTCATCAAGGTAATCTTCATCGATGGCGGCCTGCACCGCACCAGTCACTACCTCGCGCTGCTTGGGTGACAAATCCTGAGCTTCCTTTTCATCAGCCAGTCGAACCGTTACCTCGCGGTGGGCGAACCGGATACCTTCCCGTGCAAAGAGTTCGCGAATTTCCTGGTAGACTTTTTTCCTCACCAACCACTGATCGCCGGGTTTGGTCATGAATTTTACGCGGATAATCATGGCTGAATCCTGCATTTCAATCACACCCTGCGATTTCAATGGCTGGATAAAGTTTTCTCCGATTACGGGGTCGCTCAACAACTCTTGACCAAGCTTCTTAATCAGCTTTCGAACCTTTTCCACGTCAGTGTCATAGGTCACGCGCAGCGGCAACTTCATAATAACCCAGTCGCGAGAGTAATTCGTCAGCACTTTGATTTCGCCGAAAGGAATGGTGTTGAGCGCTCCCAAATGGTGGCGCAACTGAAACGATCGCACCGAAATCTTCTCGACCGTGCCTTTTACGTCGCCGATATCAATATATTCTCCTTTGCGGAAAGCATCATCCATCAAGAAAAACGCACCCGAAAAGATATCACGCACCAGCGTTTGCGAACCGAAACCCACGGCTAAACCGACCACACCTGCACCTGCAAACAATGGGCTGACGTTGATGCCTAGTTCCATCAGGATGATCAGCGCGATTGTGACGACAACAACCGCCAGAATGGCCCCACGGAACAGTGGAAGCAGCGTGGCCAGTCGGCTCTGTCCGCCTTCACCGCCTTCGTCGCCCAGCTCTGCTTCGACACCGCCGTCATCGGACTCTTCTGCGATTTTTGTGTCGATCCAAATACGGAAAAAGTGAAAAAGGATATAACCTATAAACAGGATCACCATCACATCCAGAGCCCGTTCGATCGGCAGGTCTTGGCTCCAATCGGCATCCGGGTACCAGATCACCACCAGTGCATACGCGCCTACTACAAAGGCAAGGATTCCTGCCACACGCCGGGCAAGGTCTTCGTAGGTCAGAAGATAGTGCTTTCGCAATTCAGCTTCTTCAGTTTCGAGAACTTCGCTTTCACCTTCGGGAGTTTCGGAGTTCAACTCTTCGATCATACGGGAACGATCGAAGTACCTTTCCAGCAGATAGTTCATTGCCCCATAAGCTATGACCACGGACATAAAGATCAGATATGTGCTGGCGATTAACGGTAGCGGAATCGGATTTTCCAGCGCCAGATCCACCGCAAGTCTGAACCAGCTGAACACAATATAGACAATCAAAGCAGGTGCCCAGGCAAAAGACACAAACCGCAGTAACCAAGAAACCTGGTCTGCAGCTCGCCCACCTCGTATTGCATGAGAAATGGCGCGGGCGTTGAACAGGATCATAAGGATGTTCCCAAAGGCACCCACCAATGTCAGGATGCCATATACCATTGCATAAACATTATAGTTCAGCCCGAAATCCGCCACCCAGGTGGAAAACATCACCACGATGATGTCAAAAGTAGCCAAGCCCGAAGCCCAAAAATAAAGCCTCTTTGCGTGCCGGTCCGAGAATGGTGGCAAACGATACTGGCTTAGATAAGGTGACAATACCATTCGCCACAGATCTGAAACCGTGCGCGACAGAAAATATGCCGTAAAAATGGCTGTAACCGTAAACTGAACCGAAATATCTTCGGTTCTGCCAAAAACCAGAAAACCAGCCACAAGGGCAAAGAGCATGGCAAAAATTGTCGCCCCGATCCCTGTTAAAAAACGCATCACCAGAAAGGGCATTTTCTCGCGATAGCCGATCGGGTTTTCCTTAATCCGCGACACAACATAGCGACGGGCAATTCGCTTGCCGTAAATTTCGATGGACAGCCAGCGCCCCACCAGCAGGAACAGAATGTTCCAGCCCAAAAGCTCGACGTAGAACTGGATACGGCCATCCGGGCTCGTGTTGCGCAGGATGTATTGCACCTCGAATATCGAGTAAGGCAGCGCCTCAAGCCGGGACTCCAAAGCCGCACGGAATTTCGAGAACCGCTCTTGCGCCTTCATCAACTGCGAACCGGCCGCCATGGGGTCGGACGATGTTTCATCGCCGGGTTTACTATTTCCAGTCGCCGAAACAACTTGTCCCGTACTGTCGATAACTATTACGCTGGCACCTGCTTCTGTTGCGGCTCGGATCGCTCCGGCCAAATCACCTTCAGGCGCTGCATCCTCACTCGTTCCAGAAGTATAGCCTGGGATCAAAGAACTCTGCGCTGTGGCCTCGGTGGGCAGACCCATTGTTACGGACCAAAGTACCCAGACCAACGCGGCCAAGAGTTTCAGTTTCATAGTTTTTTCATCCAGTTCAAAGTTGACGGATAGAGTACATAAGCTTTCGGTGTGGTTCAAACCTTGTGCTAAGGCTTCCCGAATTCGTGTTTTGTCCGTGTTCCGAACGCTATGCTTGGCATAAACGGTTTTCAAGCCAATGAAATTTGAATATGACCGCCAATAAAGTGCATTAGTGGCCGGCTCTTGCCGAGTGCAGGGGTCATATGTTGCGCTACGACGGATAAATAGGTCAGACAAACAAAAGGATCGCATTTTCCTACTCGAAGTGTCTGGCGTATTGACAAGTGGCGATTTGCCTCTTTTGCAAGTGGCGGCAGAAGATGTACGATAAAGGGTGCAAACGCGCGGAGTTGCATCGAAACCTGAAGCAGGCAAAGGCATGAGCCTAGGCAAAACAAACGAAAATAAAGGCCGCGCACCGCGCATCCTATTTTACAGTCACGATACGTTCGGTCTGGGCCATTTACGGCGCTCTCGCGCTTTGGCTTCTGCGTTGACACAGGCAGATCCCAGCGCATCGGCTCTGATTCTGACCGGTTCGCCAGTTGCCGGTCGCTTCACCTTTCCGCAACGTGTCGATCACGTGCGATTGCCCGGAGTCACCAAAAGAGCCGACGGATCATATGCGTCGCAGACCATTGGTATGGGCATAGATGAAGTGACCGAGTTACGATCGAATCTTATCAAGACGGCCGTCCAGCATTTTGATCCTGACGTGCTGATCGTTGACAAAGAACCCACCGGCTTCCGCGGTGAATTGCTGCCGACGCTTGAATATCTGGAAAACTCGTGCAGCACACGGCTGGTGTTAGGGCTTCGTGATGTTCTGGACGAACCCGAAGTTTTGGCCGCTGAATGGGAGCGGAAAGAGGCGCTAATCGCGACCGAAAGGTATTACGACGAAATCTGGGTGTACGGGCTTCGCTCTGTCTACGATCCGACCATCGGCTTGCCGCTCAGCCCTGCTGCACAAGCCCGCATTCATTGGACAGGTTATCTGCGA